>CAYMFZ010000035.1:0-20082 GCA_964389585.1 uncultured Pirellulaceae bacterium
TCTTGAAGTTGTTCCGCGATCGTATCGGAAACCATCTGTTCCGTCTGGCGACAGGCAGCACCATTGCCGATCGCAATCACGTCAACATTGAACTTCTTAACCCAATCAGCAATTTTTTGTTTGCTTTCGTCGCGCCGCGCTTGATTCCCAACAACAAACACGTGCCCCGAATCCAACAAGTTACCGCACGAATCGAGAACCGCCACTGAGCAGCCACGTTTGAACCCTGGATCAATCGCAAGTACAGTCCGATTCCGGACAGGGGGCTGCAGCAACAGATTACGCAAGTTATTGGCAAAGACTTCGACGGCGTGCTTTTCCGCGGCTTCGGTCAGCTCTCGCCTGATCTCTCGCTCAAGGCTGGGCACAACCATTCTTGTGACCGCGTCGTTGGCACACTTCTCCATGAATTCCTTGAACGGGTGCTCCGCAGGAACCAAGGCCGCGTTGGAGACTTCCGTTAACTTCTTCGAGTCCAATTCGATTTTGACTTTGAGGCTTCCAGCACGTGCCCCTCGATTAAGAGCCAAAACTCGATGGTTGGGGATCTGTTTCAATGACTGCTTAAAGTCAGCGTAATCCTTGAAAGGGTCCTCGGCTGGCTTCTTCTTTTTCTTCTTTTTCTTTTTTGTTTTCGTCGATGACTTAGGGTCGGACGGTGTCCCGGTCGCAGCATCAGTTGGTTTTGCGGCGGAGTCTTCGGAAGGAGCAGCAGGCGAAGTGGGAGCCACACTCGCATCCACTGCCTTTTTCGTCTGTTCGTTCGAGCTTGATTCGTTCGAGCTCGATCCTGCGTTAGCAACTGCTGGCTCTTCCGTGGGCGAATCATTCGGAGCAGATGTCGCTGGCTCGGTTTCTTTTACCTGTTCGGTAACTGAAGCAGCAGGCGTAGACTGATCCGCAGTCACATCTCCAACTGGCGTATCAACTGCCTTAGGCATTTGAGCCTGAGTCTGGGTTTGAATCTTCTCGTTAGACTCAGCATCCGCAACAGGTTTGACTTTATCAGCCTCGACCTCTCCAGATTTCGATTCTTTCGTTGGTGACTTATCGGCGACCTCCGACTCGTTTGCAACCGCAGGTGTTTTTTCGATTGCGACCGAAGCCAGCTTTCCTTCGTTCCACATGATCTTGCGAAGCGTACTTCGCAACTCATCATTTTCGCCAAGACGCTCGGCGATCAAATCACCAACACCCTTGATCACTTCGTCGACGGAAGTCAGCCCCTTATCGACGCGGACGAAATCAGTCGCACGAGTGGCAAGGTCGACATCGGGAGAAACGCCGTTGAAGATATCATCAGCGAGTGGCTCAAGACCTTGCTGGCGAGCCAACGAAGAACGCGATTGCTTTTTTGGTTTGAACGGCAGGTACAAATCTTCCAAGCGTCGGCTGGACGTCGACTTGTTGATTTGAATTTTCAATTCGTCGGTAAGCTTGCCTTGCGAATCAATCGACTTGAGAACAAAAGACTTCCGTTCAGTTAGCGCCCGCAGTTGGGCAACTTTTTGCTTGACTGAAAGAATCTGTTGTTCATCGAGCCCGCCCGTTAAGTCTTTTCGGAATCGCGTGATGAAAGGAATCGTGTTTCCTGCATCCAACAACTCAACCGTTTTTTCGACCTTCTCGGGCGAAAGTTTCAAATCCTTGGCGATGATGGCAAGATCAATTTTCATGGGATCATCCGTCGTTGGATTATCCGCGTTGGAAATTTGAGGCAACTTCGGGCCTATGAACAAAAGAAGGGAATGTAATGAGGAGCAATCGGTGGAATTCTAAACCACTGAAAAGCTAAATAAAGTTTATCATGCTCGTCCGCATTGCGAAACAACCACAACCAGGACCGAATCCGGACATTTAGATCGCCCAAAGGTTCACGGTCGCTGTTTTGACCAAATCACCTCAATTCACACCGACATTCAGGACACGCTGGCGCATCAACGTGTGTCATTTGGTTGCAAGCTGGACAACGAACCTGTTTTGAGCGACTGTTGAACCGGCGCGAGCTAAACAACGCGATTCCGACGATCAAAAGCCCCACGATGATCGGGATCAGGATGACAGAAGCGAGCAATAACAACTCCATGATTCCCATCGGAAACGTCTCAACTTTCATTTGAATCGACTTTCAATTGATCCTCATCTGCCCCGGTATTATCAACTCTTGATTGATCAACTATTGATTGAGCATCTCTTGATTGGCTTAAACGGGCAAAGCAAGTTGCGAAACCTATCGCAAAACCAACATCTATGAGCGGACGAAGCGGAACTAAATACCGACCGTGATCCGACCAAGTCAAACCGACCACAACGGCAGACGTAAAAACCAAACCAAGAATCAAAGCGCCCCAGCGACGCCAATTCAAACAACAACCAATCAAAGCACCTATTAGCCAGATTGGGTTAAACAGAATTCGCCAAAAATAAGATTGTTCCTCAGAACGATTAAGCAAATCAAAGTGGCTTGCCAGCCGGAGCGCGATCAGCTTCAACGACTTGGCTGAGTCGGTACTCGCCCATTGGGTTGCCGCCGTTTTGCTTTGGCTAGCGAAGACAGCTTCCTTTTCTGCTAAAGTCAAATCGTTGTTGAGTGCCATTGCCATCATCGTTGTCTCACGAGACTTCAACACCGAATCGAATTCAAGATTCCCATTGTTTTTGATTGCTTGATCTGAGTAAGCATTTTCAAGGTACGTGTCGATTGCATAGCCAAGCGGTCTTAGTTCACCAGTTGTTTGACAGTTTCGAATCCACCAGGGCGACGCAACCACAACGACACCAATCCAAAAAAGCACAAACGATTCGACCGGCACACCAACCGACTTGTGACGAACCCAATGAACTGCGCACGCGACAACCCAACCCGCCAATATGAATCCCAGCCAAACATTGGTCTGAAACTGAAACAACGTCGTCGCGCCAAGCAACGCTCCTGCAACCGGCCAAACCCAAACGTCGCGCCGAGACTCGCGATTGGACTTCAATCCCATCGTCAAGAACACGAAAGCAAGAATCACCAATGCGGTTACGATTCGATCACCAGTCAGATAAACCAATTGGTAAATCGGACCATCTAGAATTATCGCAATCAATGCGACCGCAAATGCGAGCCAGCCAAACTCAAGACGAACGAGATTGAGCAGCAAAGTTAGCGCGATGATCAGTAGCAAACCGGCAATCGTCGCAAGGAAGAAATCATCTTCCGCCACCAGCTTCTTGCCCACGGCCGAAAGCTTGGAAACGCCCGGAAACGAGTTTGCTGTTTCGCCGTTGGCTTCGAATACAAATACCCAATCGTAATCCGTGTTAAGCCCTCGTTGATCGTAAACATCCACCCAAGATTCATCTGAAAAATTATGAATGAAACCCTTTCGCGAATTGTGAACGAGATTGTCTGTCATTACCGTCTCGTAATTGATCCAACTGCTCGTGAGAACAGGTGGCCAACTTGCCCAGATCATGAGTGCGCCCGAAAGCGTCAAGAAAACCAACGGCAAAACCCAACAACCGATCGGGAAGGCATGCGGCTGATTGGAATGCGAAGGCAACTTCGGACGTTTCGATTGATCGAGTTGGCCTGTCGTGCTGTTGCCGCCAGACTGAACGCGGCGCTTTTCTTTGAGCAATCCGCCCAGCGTGCCCTCGTTCGAACCAAGTGCTGCTTGCGGATTGGAAATCGAATTTTTCTCGGGAGACTGGGCGCTGCCGGAAGCCGCATTGGCTGGCCGCTTTTTTCTCAAAAACTCACCCAGTTTGCCGGAATCGGCGGCTTGGTGATCTTCAGGCTCATGATCAGGTCGCTTGGACATCGCCCGCTTTCGGCATCAGATCCTATTAACAGAGTTCGCTATTGCTACTACCCATTGGACCATTTTTTCAATCTGACAACCACAAGCAACATTCGCTTCTTCAAAATCAAGATGAAGTTGGACTACAAGATTGGGATTGAGAGCGAAGACCTGACTACCTGACTCTGACTACCTGACTAAACCGAAGGCCCAGCGTTGAGCACTTCTTCGCTCGCCTTGTCGGCATACTGTGCGAAATTGTCTTTGAACTTTGTCGCCAAAGTCTTTGCAGTTTTTTCAAACGCATTCTGATCGGCCCAAGTCCCGCGCGGTTGCAGGATCTTGCCCGGCACACCTGCGCACGATTTCGGTACGGTCAAGCCAAAAATCGGATCCGTCACATAGTCCGCAATTGCTAACGAGCCATTGTGAATTGCATCAATGATGTAGCGCGTGTACTTAAGACTGATTCGGGAGCCGACACCGAACGCTCCGCCGCTCCAACCAGTGTTAACGAGCCACGCGCTTGTTCCGTGCATTACCATTTGATCTGCCAAAAGCTGAGCGTACTTGGTTGGATGCCAAACAAGAAACGCTGCACCGAAACATGCCGAGAAGGTCGCCTCTGGATCTTTCACTCCAACTTCGGTTCCAGCAACCTTCGCCGTGTAGCCGCTGATGAAGTGATACATGGCTTGGGCAGAATCCAACTTGCTAACCGGAGGCAAGACGCCGAACGCATCGCAAGTCAAAAAGACAATGTTCTTTGGCGGGTCGGTGATGCAAGGGATTTTTGCGTTGTCGATGTATTCAATCGGATACGAACAGCGCGTGTTTTGAGTGATAGAAACGTCATCGAAATCCACTTCATGCGAAACAGGATCCTGAACCGTATTTTCTAAAACGGATCCATAACGAATCGCGTTGAAGATCTGAGGCTCTTTGTCGACTGACAAGTTGATACACTTCGCATAGCAGCCTCCCTCGATATTGAAAACGCCTGCTTCATTCCAACAATGCTCATCGTCACCAATTAAAGGACGCTTGGGATCAGCGGACAAAGTTGTTTTTCCGGTTCCAGACAGCCCGAAGAACAATGAAACGTCGTGCTTGTCGCCGACATTGCAGGAACAATGCATCGAAAGAATATTTCGCTTGGGCATGAGGTAGTTCATGATCGTGAACACGCCCTTCTTCATTTCCCCCGCGTATTCGGTTCCGAGGATGACCATCTCGCCTCGATCAAAATTCAACGAGACAGAAGTCGTCGAATCGACTCCAGGAATCGACGTGTCCGCTTGCTGCTGACCTGCATTGTAAATAACGTAATCCGGCTCGCCGAAGTCTGCCAGCTCTTCCGCAGTTGGGCGAATCAACATGTTATGCATAAAAAGTGCGTGGTATGCGCGAGAACAGATGATTCGAATCTTCAATCGGCAACTTGGATCCCAACCAGCAAAAGCGTCGAGCACGTAAAAGTGTTCGCACTCATCCAAAAACCCAATCGCTTGCTGACGAACTTTCTCGAACGACTCTTCAGTTAAAGGAACGTTGACATCGCCCCACCAAACATCACTATCGATGCTGGCCTGTTTGACAATTCGTTTGTCTTTGGGGCTTCGTCCTGTCTTCTCACCTGAAAACGAAGCCAATCCACCAGCACTGGTGATCGTTCCTTTGTCAAACCGAATGGCTTCTTCGTAGAGTCGCGCTACCGCCGTGTTTCGCAAAAGCCCATCAGGAAATTCACCGCGTCCAATCGCTTCAACTCGTGACTTGGTTGCACTTGCCATAATTTTATGTTCCGACGAATGATTATTTTGATCGTTGCTGGCTGAAGTTGTCGTCCATAAAGCGGACAACGAAATTTGAATTGGCTGTTTGTTTGCGTCAAAAAGAAACGCTTAAAATGCAAAGCAGTGATCAGAGTAACTTGCAAAATTGATCTGTCAAAGCCAACCGACACGCGAGATGAATTCAGTTGCGTCATCTAGCAAGTGCCATCCATATATTGAATAATTCAGACGCAGGTTTACCGCGCCAAACAATGCAAGTCTACTGCTAATTCGACTCTGTTTTATGTACCTTTTCGACATGTCAATCAAGCCGGGTCAACAATTTCGAAACGCAATGGCAGATGAGTCGCCGCTTCAAATTCCGGGCGCCATCAATGCTTATTCCGCGCTCCTCGCCAAACGTGCTGGATATAAATCGATCTACCTCTCAGGAGCTGGAGTTGCAAACGCTTCGTTCGGTATGCCGGACCTGGGCATGACTTCGATGAGCGATGTTGTGGTCGACATTGAACGAATTACTTCGATTTCAGATTTGCCATTGTTGGTGGACGCCGATACGGGTTGGGGGCATTCACTGTGCATTGCCCGAACAGTTAAGGCATTCATCAAAGCGGGTGCCGCGGCGCTGCACATCGAAGACCAGCAAGCTGCCAAGCGTTGTGGTCATCGCCCGAACAAGGCAATCGTGGAGACGGGCGAGATGGTCGACCGAATTCGCGCAGCCGTCGATGCTCGTACGGATGATTCGTTTGTAATCATGGCAAGAACTGACGCACTTGCGGGCGAGGGACTTGAGGCATCGATCGAACGCTGCCAACGCTATATCGAGGCAGGAGCGGATGTGATTTTTGCGGAAGCAATCACCGATCCGGTCGAATACAAGAAATTTACAAGCTCTTTAGACGCTCCTGTCTTAGCCAACATGACCGAGTTTGGCATGAGCCCTTTGATGACCGTGGAGCAATTAGCCGACGTTGGTGTTGAGTTGGTTCTTTACCCGTTGTCGGCCTTTCGAGCGATGAGTGCCGCTGCAGATACAGTTTACAAGTCGATTCGATCCAACGGCACACAAAGCGACAACCTTGCGGAAATGCAGACTCGTGAGGATCTTTATTCGGTCTTGAATTATCACGCTTACGAACAACAAATTGACGCAATTTTGAAGAAAGCAAATCAGGCATGAACACGAAGAAAAAAGCAGGCGGACTTGCGGGTGTTGTCGCGGGCGAAACGGCGATTGCAACCGTCGGCAAAGAAGGAAAAGGCCTTAACTATCGGGGATATTCGATTCACGATCTGGCCGAACACTCAACGTTCGAAGAGGTCGCCTACCTGCTGCTTTACGGGCACCTTCCGTTGAAAAAAGATCTCGACAGTTTTGCCGCGAGATTGCGAAGCGGAAGAGGACTGCCGGCTGCGTTGTGCGAAACTCTCAAGGCCATTCCCAAAACGGCTCATCCCATGGATGTGTTGCGAACCGGATGTTCGATGCTGGGAGTTTTGGAGCCAGAAACAGATTTCAGCCAACAACAGGAAAAGGCGGAACGACTGCTCGGGGCGCTTCCTTCTATGCTGGTTTACTGGTTCCGCTATGCTTCGGATGGAACAGAAATTGATTTTGACTCGGCTGAAGAATCCATCGCCGGCTACTTCCTTGACCGACTTCATGACGCGCCACCATCGGATCTTCATCGCCGCGTCATGGATGTTTCGTTGATTCTTTACGCGGAGCACGAATTCAATGCTTCAACTTTTACAGCACGAGTTTGCACGGCAACATTGTCGGATCTTTTCTCCGCAATTACCGGCGCGATTGGCACGCTCCGCGGACCACTCCATGGTGGAGCCAACGAAGCCGCGATGGAATTGATTGAGAAGTTTTCCTCTGCCGAAGAAGCAGAATCTGGCATCATGGAAATGCTGACAAACAAGTCGCTGATCATGGGATTTGGCCATCGCGTTTACACGATTTCTGATCCTCGAAATGACATCATTAAGGGCTGGGCGGAAAAACTCTCCAAGGCAAATGGAGACACTGTTCTGTACCCCGTCTCTGAGCGAATCGAACAAGTTATGTGGCGCGAGAAAAAGCTGTTTCCCAATCTCGATTTCTACAGCGCATCGGTTTATCACTTTCTCGGAATTCCAACCGAAATGTTTACTCCGATTTTCGTTTTGTCGCGAGTTTCAGGTTGGGCGGCTCACGTTTTCGAACAGCGTTCTAACAACCGGTTGATTCGCCCTGGAGCCGACTACATTGGCCCAAGTCAACAAGAATTTGTCGCGATAGACGATCGGAAAGATTCTATTGAAGTTTGAACGGTCTGATTCGAAATAAACAGCATCATCAAAAACAGCGGCGGGATAGTTACCCCGCCGCTTTTTTTGTTATTGGTATTTGCTGTTCGAACTTTGCTGTTGGAACTATTTAGTTCTCCACGTGCAAAACTCGGAACAGCAATTTCATGACAGTAGCCAGTTCAGTTAGGCTCCCGAGTTAGGCTCCCGGTCCTCCTCCAGCCTGTCCGCCACCGCCGCTTGGAGCAAAGGGATCGTATTCAATCACGATGTGAAACTGCAATTCGTATACACCAGGCGCAAGTAGAACGCCTGATTCAATCACGAAATCAATCATCACATGACCTTCGGGCAGATCATCCAAAATGCCAATGATGATATCCCATGCCTCGCCATAGGCATCAGCTTCTGCTAGCGAATCCGTAGGTCCGAAACCAGTCACGGTGAACGGACCCATTTCGTAGGTATCAGCCTGAGCTTGATTGGCACCCATGAAAACAAGTGAAACGAAAAGTAAAGACGAAAAAGCTTTTGTAGCGCGCAGCATAGAAGACTCCGTAGAAAAAGGAAAAAGAAAATTGACCGATCCTTCAATCGCGTTTCAGCAACGCGACGGATCGGAGTTAAAGACCCACAAAGCTGGGAACCCAGCGTTTTGAGTCAAAGTCTGAAGCGGCGGAAGAGACAAATTAGTAAGACAAGCGTTGCGGCCTAAATTCGAAAAGCAATGATCGGTTTACCGCAGCGGCAACTCCGAGCTTGCAGTTTTTCAGCCTGATTGCGTCGCCGTTAATGAGATGGCTCCATCCATAAACATCAAACGTCAGCCTTCCTTAGTTCGGAAACCCGCAATCAGATCTACTTTCAATCTGGTCAAATCCGGAAAAAAACTTGAACGTTCTGACTTCACGCCCCTCATTGGAACCACTGCACCAGGGGCAAAGCTGAAGAATCGAAAAACAGGCACAATGGGAAGATTAAGTAACGCAGTTCACTTATAGCGTCGAATTAGGCGTTAAATTCGTCTACTGGGGGATTGAAATGTGAGAAATCCCGCAGGTTCAATGTTGAATATTATCCGCAATCTGGGAAAATAATTTTCCCTTCACTGGAAACATTGTTTTACGGTTCCGCACACTAACTCGAACCGGCTTTTCTCAAAACAACGGATGGAATTGATGGCTAGGACAATGTGCAGAACAATAGGATCCCTAGTTCTAATTCTGCTCTTCTCGACTTATTCATTTTGCTCGACCAATCCGCAAGAAGATCTCCAAGTCCTAAAAGATCGTGTCAGCCAAGCAGAAGAAGACTCGTTAGACGAAATTCTGGCGAATCTTGAGCTAACCAATGCCTTGGCGATCCAAAAAGATAACTTGGCGGCGCTCGACAACGCAAAGCACACCTACAGGATTGCGAAAGCGTTAGGTGAAACCGCAATTGTTTTTGTAGCTCACACGCATGTCAAAACACTCGAAGCCGCCACCACTGGCATTCGACTAGAAGAGGATGCCTCGCCAGAGTTACTCAACGACGCTAGTCCTCAGCTTAGGTATCTCTACTACAGCAGAATTCTTCAATGTCGGCTTTGGCATATCTCAGACCAGACGGATTTCAAGACTCTATTGTATGAATGCAAGCAAGCCGCGATCGAGTCTGAATCGCCAACTTGGTTGCTACAACAACAAGCTTGGGATCTGTACACCCGGTCGACGTTCGCGAACGAAACTCGGCAAGACTACCTTAAGCTCCGAAAGTTAGCCCGCACCCACTCCTACGATGAGGGATTGGCGATTTCGTATCTGGTGGAAAACGTAGTTACATTTAAAGAAAGTAGCTTCGAAGAAAAAGCAAAGGTATTGAAAAACGCGTTATCTCACGCCAAAGATTCCAACAATCGCTTACTGGTTGCCAAATGCAATGAAGAACTGGGAGTTGCTTATCTTCTTCGAAAGAATAAAGACGACTGGAGCATTATTAGTTCTCATCTTGTCGCAACCATAAAAGAGCTTGAAGCAACCGGTTATAAATATTTGGCTGATTCTAGACGCTTGAAGTTTGGACATATGGCAAAGCGGATGGGGAAATCACTCGTCGGTCTTGCAGAAATTCGGAAGGTCGAACAGTCGGAAACATTTCGGCATCGCTCGTCCTCATCTCGAAATTCGATAAACCGAACGTTGTCTATATTGGGTGCTCAAACTCAGAATTCTGAGTTGCAAAATCGTTTTCGCGAGAAAGTTCTTTCCCAACAGGAAAAGAAGCAAAAACTGGCAGAGGAAGAATTCGCAAAAGCAAATCGTGAAAAGTTGTGGGAGCTAAGAGCCGATGCCCGCAAGAAAAAAGAAGAACATCTGGTGACGACTGATTTTTTGAAAGCAGAACACGCAGCGACAAAAACGAAGATGACCTCGGAGACTGAAAAGGCGGCTAAATCGGCGCGCTTTTATCAGGTTCTCGCCGGCTGCCTTGCTCTGTTAACTCTCTTGATGATTCCTTGGCTATACATCTATCGCCAACAACTCAAACTCAACCAAGTCTCAGACGAGCTTGACCAAAGCGAAGAAAAGTGTGACGAGCTGTCACTTCGAATCAACCGACTTCAAAGAATGGAAAGCCTTGGTTTGATGGCGGGTAGCGTCGCTCACGATTTTAACAACATTCTCGTTGGAGTTATGGGGAATGCCGAAGTCCTTCAAATGACGAACGATGCAGAAAACAATACGAAGGTTGATGACGAATTCGTCAGCCAACGCATTTGTAGTATCATTCGCTCCGCAGAAAAAGCTGCCAATCTCAGCCGTCAAATGCTGGCCTATGCCGGCAAGCAATTCATCGCCCGAAAACCGACGGACCTTAACGAGTTGATCCGTCAATATGAGTCGATCCTGCGTTCCACCTGCCGAAAACAACAAACATTGAAATTTGAGTTTGACGCGCACCCAGTCATCTCAAAAGTTGACGTAACGCAGATTGAACAAGTCATTTTGAATCTCGTCACCAATGCTGCTGAGGCGTCTGGCGTTTCAGATGAAATTGTCATTCGTACAGGCACCCAGGTAATTTCCAGCGTCGAGGATGATTCCAGTCTGTATGGCACACGAACCAGTGGCGGCGAATTCACTTTTATCGAAATCGTTGATGCCGGCTCTGGAATTTCAACTGCAGATTTGGAACGTATCTTTGAGCCGTTCTTTTCCAATTCTGAAATCGGGCGTGGGCTGGGACTTAGCGTCGTCTATGGCGTTGTGATCGGACACGAAGGTTTTATTCGCTGCCGCTCAAACGTTGGTAAAGGAACATCCTTCCGAGTCTTGATTCCGCTATCCACAGATGTCGCAACCGCTGACATAGCTCAACCGCGATTTGAAAACGTTGTTGAGTTCGATGATAAAACAGAAAGGCCGATTGCGAAAAAGATTCTTGTAATTGATGACGAAGAAGCAGTACTTGATCTTTGCTCGCAACTTATGGAGTTCAATGGTTGGGATGTTATCTCCGCGGTCGGTGGAAAAGCCGGACTCGACCAAATCGAAGAGCACCTCAACGAGATCGCTTGCATTCTGGTTGATGTCGTAATGCCCGAGATGGGAGCGAATGAGTTGCTGAATGAGCTTGAAGAACGCCAGGTAAACATTCCAGTGGTGCTCATGAGTGGATTCAGCCAAACAAGGCTGGAGTTTTTCCTCGAACGTGAGAACGTCAGCTCCATTGTTCAAAAGCCCTTCCGCGCCAATGAAATCAAGCGGGCAATTTTGGACGCGGCTCAAGAGGAGACCGCAGCCTTCGTTTCCAGCTCTCGAATCGAGGCTCCTGACAACCCAAAGTAACCGATGGTCGTTGGCTACCCCCGCATAACCATCATCTTCGAATCCAATTGTCTGACCCAATTTCCTGGATTGACAATTGCTCTCGTTAATCTCGGCCTTGCATGCCGAAGAATCGGTGAATTAGTCACACGCGGCTAATTCCCTCGTTTCCGAGAGGCCTCTTCGAATTCAGCCGATTTCTGAAAGTGGCAATGGAATGCCAACGTTTGTTTCGCTTTGACGAACGTTTGACGCTTCAAAAACGAGTCTTATCTTTCTCATTGAGGTTGTGATGAAACAGGGATGTTTACTGCTTCTATTCACGCTGTTTCTTACGGCATCCGTTTCGGCAGATATCATCGAATCTTTTGACGTCGGTGAACCATTCGAGAGTGGAGTTAGCGGTCCAATTGTTGGAGCGCAAATTTCAGTTGCCAACTTTTTCGATACAGCGCCTTTCCAAACCGGAAACGTAAATTCGACCAATGCCAGATCCATTCTTGCCGGCGGCGGCGATGTCTTGTTCACAAGTTTAGCCGACGGAACTTCCACGCTTGAATTCGACATGGGCGTCGGTCTTCAATTGACCACCCTCGATGCGGCGTTGAGCTACTCCGAAATTCAAATGCAAGGAATTCAGGCGGATGGAGACGCCGATAATTTTAAGTTTGAGTTTCGAACCGTGCTTCTTGATGGCACCACCGTTCTCGATCTCAACGACATTTCGATCACCGCGACGACTGGCACAATCAATTTTACGAACTTGGACGTTGGGCTCTACGAAGCCGAAGTTTCAGGCATTGTGGGAAGCACCGACATCGTGTTCACGGGCGCCAATGGAAATTTCGTTCGTGCAGTCAACTTCCGAAGCATTACTCCTGATTTCGAATCAAATGAATTACGCGTTCTCGGCTCTCGAACTTTAACCTCGGTTCCCGAACCTGGTTCGATGCTATTTCTTGGACTGACGGGTACGATCGCATTGCTGAGACGACGCAAGTCCAGAAACGCGTAAGTCAAAGGCGACATCAGTCTGAACGAACGGCTACAAAAAGCCTCAGTGGCAGTATTCAAGTAAACCAATTAACAACACTACTAATTAATTCGGAATCTCCGCGGCGGCGGCATCGTCGAGGTAAAAAGTCGTTCGTCCTTCGGGCATCACATGGGCCACTGGATACTTGCTTGCTCCTTCAGATTTTGAAAGTATCTCGGCAAGAACGGGTGCTTTCGCCGATCCAGTGATCAAATAGATCACCCTTTCACTCGCGTTGATAACTTTTCCAGTCAATGTAATGCGCTTCTGCCCGGACTCTGGGTGAACGGCGATTTCGCAATCCTTCTTCGAATTCAACAGTTCAATTTGATGAGGGAAGATGGAAGCAGTGTGTCCATCGCTGCCCATCCCAAGAATCATGATGTCAAAAATTGGCTCACCCGCATCGTTGGTTTCAATGCACTTTCGAATGACCTGTTCATAGTGAGTGCAAGCGTCTTCAGGGTCCAATTCTCCATGAATTCGACGTACGTTTTCGCTTGGGATTTCGATCTGCCCGAGAAATAACTTGGAAGCCTCGCCAAAATTGCTTTCTGGGTCATCCGGTTCCACACATCTTTCGTCTCCCCAAAAGAAATGAACGCGACACCAGTCGATCGAATCTGAATACTCGCGAGCGAGAACTTCGAACAATAACTTTGGCGTACTTCCCCCGGATAACGAAATTGTCACCTTGGTTTTCACCTGGGTCAGTTCTCTTAAAAGCTCGACTAGGTCCTTTGCAAAAGCATTGGCAACTGCCGGATTGTCTTTGAACTTCTTGATCGAAGGTTTCACGTAATTCCCGTATGGTAAAAAGTTATATTGCCACGAATGAACTTCGTTTCACGGCACCGCTTTAAAGTTCACTGCAACAATCTATCAACGTCGATAACTCTTAAATAGATCACGGTGTCGCTTTGGAACTTTTTTGAACTCACCCTTTTCAAATTCAATCGCAGGTTGATCATTGAAATTGAAAGCGTCAGTGAACCAGGGCCGTCCATAAACGAGATAAAGAATCGGCCTAGATTGCTCGCTTTGGTTTTCCATTCCACCATGGATCACACGATAGTCCATCAGATAAACGTCGCCCATTTTGGGTAACGGATGAACAGAACCCTCAAAGCTTGGAGATTCCATCAATTGATGAAGCTGCTCACGACCGCCTTCACAACGATGGCTACCTTCCCAGATCGCCGTTGAGCCTGTTTCGTGATCAATATCAACCAACGGTACAACGATGGTAATCGCATAGGCAGGCAGCGAAACGCAAGTAGTTTCAGATTCGAAAAGCGGTGGATAGTCGACATGAATTGGTTGAGCTTCTGCGCCTGGAAACGTAACGACTGAACCAAAACTCGAAATCGCGTGTTGAACTCCGAGCAGCCGATCAAGAACCGACTTCAAAATTGGATTCGCATAGAGCTCAGGCGTGTTGAAAGGAAATTCAAGCTTAACCGTCACCATGAAACGCTGATCGCCAACGACGGCGTGCTTCTTTCGAAGGCCTTTACTCGATTGCGAAGTGTACTTTTGCTCATACGCCGCTCCCAACGTCTCAATAAAAGATCTTGAAAAGACATTCTGTAGCCAAAGTGCACCGTGCGTTTCGAATAATTCGCAGGCTCGCGAAAGGCTGGCATCCTCAAGCGATTGTGCCTTGAATTCTTTCGTAGAGACGCTCAATTTTGCTTTCATTTCAACCACGCCGGCGTCGCCGCTCCAAAATCCGCATTGAACCGTTCATCGAATATCTCTGTTTCGATTATTCGTGCAATAGTTGTGTTTACCTCGCAAACCATTTGGTAGGCAGTATCGTAATTTAACATGGAGCCTGAACAAGGCGACTGTATCTGCGAGGCAATCCGCCGTTTGACGGAATCAGCAGAGCAGGCTACTGTTTATTGATTGAGAAGATTCGCGATTCCACAGGTCAGATATGTCACTTAATAAAGTTTTGTTCGTTTTATTATGCATTTCGTTTCTCGCCCCTCATGCGGGATGCAATAAACAGACGGCGACTGAAAACTTACAGATACGTTTTGACGCAATGAAAGCATCGACCGAAGCGTTTCGCGATACTTTGGCCAAGGTAATAGATTTGGAGACCGCCGAAGAACACCTCGACCAGTTAAATGTATAGCACGTGGCTTTAACGGAATCAGTCATGCAGCTTGACGAAGCCATGAAGACCAGTTCGCGTGCCACTCGAAGTTTAAAAAGAGAAGTCGTTGACTACAAAGCCGACATCAAACGAAGAATCCGAATTGAGTTGGACCGTCTAAGAAAAGATGAAGTTCTTAGCGAGCATCTTGAGAACTTTTTGCGCCGCATGAACAGCTAACACTCCCCAGCACCAATCAAGTCCACATAAGCGCCTGAGACCAAGTCGGATTCAGCCACGTTCAGCTTTTCCAAAATCTGATTGGCAATTTCCTGACCAAACTCTTCGGAATCGCTTTCGCCAAGCACGACTTCCAATTCAAGAAAATTCCCCAAGCCGGAAACGCGATCGAGATGGATTCTTGTTTGGTCAACGAGATAAACTGTTCGATGCTTTTCGACAACACCTGAAACGGAATAGGCGTTTGCCAACGATTCTTTTACGGATGGATCACAGCTTGAAAGAATATAGTTCGACGTCTTAGGACCGGTTGCATCGGGACGGATATAAAAAATCAGCTCGGCAGTTCCATCGCCAAATTCGCGGACTTTCAAACGCCCCCTTTGAGTCGCAAAAAAAGTGTCGGTTTGAGTCAACACAATCGGGCCTTCGGTGGCAATCGCTTTCGCTCGATTACAGAGCGCTTCAAAATCTTGACTCGCGATACGTGCTTTGATCTCAACATTCTTTGCCATAGACGTTTTTCTCCTACAAATTCAAAGCAATTGAAGGTTCGCTCACGAGTTCGTTGATGTGACCCGTCGCATGTAGTCGATGCTCTCACCCGCCAACGCATCAATGCCTGGCTCGTAGTCAAAGACTTCAACGCTAATCCAGTCGTCGTAATTGACTTCATCCAGCGTTTGGAAAATCGGCGAGAAATCAACGTCTCCCATTCCTGGCCCCCTACGATTTGGGTCATTCGCGTGAAAGTGAACCAGCCATTCTTGGCTTTCGCGAATGATCTGCGGAATAGGTTTAGACTCGGTGGACATCGCTTTGACATCCAAATGCAGTTTAACGTTTGGCGAATTAACAGCTTGAGCAATCTCAATTGCTGACTCGGCTGTCAGCATAAAATTGCCTTCTTCCGGTCCCAATGGCTCCAGTGCCAACGTCACACCACAAGACTCTAGAGTTGACGCCACGGACTGAAAAACTTCGACTGCGAAATCGACCCCTTGCTGATAGGAAACTCCATCAGGCAAATTCCGTTGAGGTGGAGAACCGAAAACCATTACCTTTCCACCCAAGTCCCGGCAGAGTTTGGAAAGCCCTTCCAAATATTCGCCTGTCTTCTTTCGAATATCAGCGTCCGAATGGGTTAGATGCAAGCCATTGGTTTTCGCCAGCAACCAATGAAGCCCAACAACCTGAAGTCCAACCTTTGAGGCTGAATTTTCAATTTGGCTGATCGCTTGAGAAGTGATCTCCAGGGGACTTTCCCCCAAGGTAAACGGGGCAATTTCGATCCCGGCATAGCCTAAATCGGCAGCGTGCGCGAAAGCCTTTTCATGCGGCCAATCGACATACAACTCATTACAAATCGCAAACTTTCTTGTAATCACGAACCGATATCCTTGAGGACCTTGTCAGGGTCAAGCGACGGAACCGTGAGTTTTTCGGTATCGCCGTCTATCGGATTCGCCTCTGTTCCTCTCGCCTCCCCCGATTCGACATCAGAATCACCCCGCAATTGCTCAGGCACGAGAAACGGAGCCACGTTGCCAATGCTTGGACCAATATCTAGTGGGTCCTGATGAAACACCCAGAAGACCAACATGTAGGCAATCGGAATCGCCAAAGCACCGCCAACTAAGACTTTCATCATTTCGAGCACGGAACTTTTTTGCTGTGGTGGAGCTTGTCGACGAGAAGGACTGGAAGATCTTGAGGATTCTCGCGTGGATCGTGAACTCCTCGATCTGCTTCGGGATCCGCTTGTGTTCGAACTTTCGTCACGCTCCGAACTTGAACGACTTGATCGTCGGCGTTTCGCCCCCTTACTCAACTGCGGCGGAACAACGAAAGCTTCTCGCTCTTCCATTTCATCAGCCTTTGAAACTGCGACCTTATCGACATGAGGCACGGTGGGCGTCTCGGCCACTGAATCATCAACAATTTCCAACTCAGGAACTGAATGTTCTAGAATTTGCGACAGAAAAAATGATTGCGTGCAATGAGGACAGCGAACTTTTTGTGTGGCTGGCGCAGTAACTGGAATTCGAACCAATCCTTGGCAATTCAAACAGTTTCCAAGTAACATTTCGAGGCGATTTTGATTCGAGTCGTCCATCAATGAATCCATAAGGTAGGTGGTTTTGGCGCACAGCTGAATTGAATTCAACTTCTTCGTTGCCCCTTCAATTCACGAATGAATTGTCGAACGACGATGGGCTGATTATAGACTTTGGCCAAAAACCTATAAACCACAAACAGAACTTCCCAGCTTATCGCGCTGCCATTACAGCCCGTATATCGGCTCCAACTTCTCACGCAACTGTTTAATAAGCAGATCGTGAGACAGCTCTTTTCCGGTGACACTTTGGCCTAACTCAGGTCCGGACAAACACTGCCCCTGTTGATGAATTTTTTGGTTCAGCCACTTCTTAAGCTCAGCAAAATCTCCATCACGAAACGACTTGTCAAAATCACCAAGCTCGTTTTCAGCTGCTTCAAAAAACTGACTCGCATACAAGTTGCCCAAAGAATAAGTCGGAAAGTAGCCAACCAGCCCGGCACTCCAATGAACATCTTGCATCACGCCATCTGCATCACTGGGTGGAACGATTCCCAAGAACTGTTGATATTTTTCGTTCCAAGCAGTTGGGAGATCAGCAACCGACAAATCGCCATTGATAATCGCTTGCTCAAGCTGAAACCGAATGATGATATGCAAATTGTAAGTCGCTTCGTCAGCTTCAACGCGAATCAAAGAGGGGGCCACATGATTGATTGCCTGACAGAAGTCATTCAGCGGCACCTCATTCAATGCCTCTGGAAAAAGCTCTTGAGCACGAGGATAAAAATGTTGCCAGAAACTAATGCTGCGTCCAACAAGATTTTCCCAAAGCCTCGACTGCGATTCGTGAATCCCTAGACTGCAATACTTGCCCGGCGGAAGCCCATAGAACTCGCCCCGCAATCCTTGCTCGTAAATTCCGTGCCCGGCTTCATGCAAGGTGCCAAAAAATGCTGAGTTAAAAAAGTTCTCATCGTAACGTGTTGTGATTCGGCAATCGTCTGGCCCGATTTCAGTGCAAAACGGATGGTGTGTGATGTCCAGCCGCCCGCGATCGTATTCAAATCCAATTTTGGCAGAAGCCTCACGTGCAAAAACTTTTTGGGCGTCGATCGGAAACTTTCTGCGGAGAATATCCACCGGTGGCTTGGCGCCACTCGCATTTATTTCTTCGACCAGCGGCACGAGTTCAGCGCGAAGTGCATCGAGCACCGCCGCAACTTCACTTGTTTTCGCTCCCGGCTCGTACTCGTCGAGCAATGCATCGTAAGGACATTCTTCGTAGCCAATTGCCTCTGCTTCCGCCTTTTTTAGTTCAAAGATCTTTTCTAACTGTGGGGCAAACGATTGAAAATCATCGTTCTTGCGGGCTTCGACCCACATCGTTTGGCCAACCGAAGCGGCCTGGGCAAGCTCCTGAACCAAGCTCGCGGGAATCTTTACTTGCTTATCAAAGCTTCGCTTAAGCCCTCGAATCGTTGCGCCAGAATCACTGGCAGGATCAGATGAAAGCTCCGACTCAGACAGTTCGCCGATCCACTCCCCCATTCTTTTATCTGTCCGGCGTTCATGAATCTGCCCGGCCAGAAACGTAATCTGCTCACTTCGAAACTGATTGGCTTTGCCTGGCAGCTTCGTTTGCTGATCCCACTCCAATAACGCCATCGTTGATTCCAGATAGCTGGTCTGACGAACGTGTTGGCAAAGTGCTTCGTATGTTTGAGAAGTATCGGACATGCTGAGCTTTTGATTTCGTTGATACTAATGAATGAGACGCGAACATCTCGAACAACCTGGATGGGCGAATCCCTCACGCGGATTCAATCTACTGCCCGGCTTCGAAGAATTCGAAAATCCTGCATCCCAATCCGGCAAGCATTATTGACGATGACTCGTTTAGGCTTCAAGACGCTACGCCATAATCGCCTTCACTGGCGTCGCGGCTTCCACGCCCGTTAAACGCTGATCCAAACCTTGATGCTTGAACGCAAATCGCTCATGGTCGACGCCAAGCGTTTGAAGAATCGTTGCGTTGATATCGCGAATGTGAACAGGATCTCGAACGACGTTGTATGAGAAATCGTCTGTTTCTCCATGAACGACGCCACCTTTGATGCCGGCGCCAGCCATCCACATCGTGTAGCAACGCGGATGGTGATCCCGTCCGTAATTGGTCTTCGTTAAACCGCCCTGACAATAAATCGTGCGACCGAATTCACCACCCCAAACCAGCAAAGTATCATCCAGCAAACCGCGCTGTTTCATGTCAGTGATCAAACCATAAGTTGCATGGTCGATGTCTTTGCACTGATTCGGCAAGTCCTTCGGCAAACTTCCATGTTGATCCCAGCCCCGATGGAAAATCTGCGTAAACCGAACGCCACGTTCTGCCATCCGTCGGGCAAGCAAACAATTGTGAGCGAACGTTCCAGGCTTTTTAACATCAGGTCCGTAGAGCGCGAGAGTGGCTTCCGTCTCATCGGAAAGATCCACCAATTCGGGCACGGACGACTGCATCCTGAACGCCATCTCGTATTGAGCAATTCTGGCTTGGGTTTCAGGGTCGCCATACGTTTGATGGGTTTGCTGATTCAACTGAGAAAGCGAATCCAACATTCTGCGCCGCATTTCTGCGCTGATTCCGCCTGCGTTTTTCAAGAACAAAACGGGATCTCCATCGTTTCGCATCAAAACACCTTGATGCCGCGAAGGTAAAAATCCGTTGCCCCACAAGCGATTGAACAAAGCCTGTGCTTCCTTGCGGCCAGTCCATGTTGAATTCAGGACAACAAACGCAGGCAAGTTTTCGTTTTCGCTGCCCAGACCGTAACTCAACCAAGATCCAAGACTTGCCCGACCCGGCAATTGATTGCCGGTGCAAATGTAAGTAATCGCCGGGTCGTGATTGATCGCTTCGGTGAAACAGCTTTTTACGAAAGCCATTTC
>CAYMFZ010000036.1:0-1134 GCA_964389585.1 uncultured Pirellulaceae bacterium
ATTCTGGTAGTCCTCCGGGAATCTTTCGCACAAGACCCAAAACGGATCGGCGCCGTTTTTGGTCTTCATTGATTGAACCATCGCTGGCAAAGCCGGAGCACCAACTCCTAGCTGCCCAATGTAAATCCATCGCATGTCACCCGGCTTAAACGAAGCGTAAACGACACGACCGTGTCCCAAGCCCAGCCCCAAAAAGTAGGTGCTCAACACGCAAATCATGAAGAGGAAACCCTTCGCAAATCGGCGCTGGTAGAAATGCCCGGCACCGGGCCAGATCCAAGCCAAAAATGCGGCCCAATACGGATCGCGCAGATCAACAACGATTGGTTCGCCGGAATCCTGTGGATAAACTATCTCTGGCATGGGATGACTTCAGTGTGCTGATTAAAAATTGGTTGAGACAGAAGCTGTTAAGCGAACCGTCTTTACAAGTTAAACTCGTGGGCTCATTCTAACTTTCGTACCACCAAACGCCAGATCAATCGGACGCCTTGTCGCATGTCATATCGCTTTTTTTTGGATTCCAAGCCCGACGGTGAGAAGGTCATATTGGAGGGTGATCAAGCTCACCACGCCAGCCAAGTCATGCGATTCAAATCGGGTGATGAAGTCGTTCTGTTCGATGGTTCAGGATTGGAATACCATGCCGCGATCGACAATGTTTCGAAAAAGCGAGTTGAGCTGACCATTGTGGAGCGTGTTGAACAATCGCGGTGTGTCAAAAATCAAGTTACGCTGGCGGTTGCACTTCCCAAGGGCGACCGACAAAAGTTTCTGATCGAGAAAGTCGTCGAGCTGGGAGTGACTCGAATCGTCCCACTCAAAACCGTTCGTTCTGTGGCCGTTGCAAACGAAAAGGTCATTCAACGATTGCGCAAGCAAGTCATCGAGGCGTCAAAGCAATGTGGTCGCAACACGTTGATGGAAGTCGCCGAAGAACACACGCTCAAATCGCTTGATGCATTGGTGAGCGCGGACCACAAAGACATCACGAAGTTGATCGCTAACCCGTACCAAGGCATCCAAATTAGTGAAATCGCAAATGATTCCATAAACACAGTCGTGGTTGCGATTGGCCCCGAAGGTGGTTTTGACGAAAGCGAATACCAAACGGCAATCGAAATGGGATTCAAG
>CAYMFZ010000036.1:1144-12425 GCA_964389585.1 uncultured Pirellulaceae bacterium
ATGCATGACGCCCGACTCAAAATTGCAGGCCCCAATCGAAATGGGATTCAAGCCCATTCGATTGGGGCCTGCAATTTTGAGAGTCGAAACGGCGGCGCTTGCCGTCGCCGCGATCCTAGGAATCGGCAAGGGAGACAAAGTCGAGCCAAACATCGACACTTAAGATTTGTTGATACTCGATTCGAAAATGACGTGAGACAGTTGATTCGAGAAAGTCGTTTTGAATTCTTTTCGATGTTTAGGTGGGTAACTTCTGCCGGAAGTTTCCATACATCGCGCCTGGCCAATTTTGCGAAATGATTTTTCAGATCAATAGATTAAAATCTAGAGTTGTTTCCATGCATGACGCCCGACTCAAAATTGAGAAATGATTTGGCAAATGAATAGACCTAGACTTGGGCCAGGTGACTCTCGGCAAGAGTCACCCACTAAAGCAAATTTGGCAACTCTTTCCAATCTTATCCCGATCCATTTCAATTCGACGCCTTCTCGCTACTATCCCGGCAGGGATTAAAGCAGGTAGCCGGTAGTCGAGCGAAGCGAACACTACCGGACAACCAAACAAAATTAAATCAAGTATCCCGATAGGGATTACAGCACTTTGGCCAAACGGTTTACTTCCAATTTTTTGAAACCAATCAACCTTCACGCCAATGGCTATTCAAATATCAAACGATCATTCAAATCGCGAACACGATCTTGAAACCCAAATTTCTCACCACGCGAAATTCACTTCATCAAGTGCAGTCGCAAGTAATTCAAAACCTCTTTGGTCGCACGAACTTCGCGCCAACCTGAGTGCCCGCTAAACCGAAACTCTTTCGCGTGATCGCCTGTCTCGTCGGAAATTTCGACTTGATAGAATGAGTCTCCCGCGTCGACCGTCGCAATGTCTCGATCAATTTCACCAATCTTCAAATGGACATTTGCGGTTCTTTCAACGGATTCTTCGTTTTTGAACGCCCTCCCCTCTGAATCAGCATTCTTAATTCGGTTTGCGACTTCCGAATTTAACCCGGCGTCATGAATGGCCAATGTCTTATTTTGTTCCAGCAACAGGCCAACCACCACTTCCTCTAACTCAACTCCATTTGCGCCGTATGCAAATTGGCCGAGGGTATCATGGATAACTTTGATCGTAGGTTGCATCTTTTCCAAGCAATGTTCGACCGAGTCACCACGCGTTGAGATACGCAATGAAATAGTCGCCGAGCTCGCCGTAATTCCGACTTGCGGATCGCGTCCGCGCTGAATGATATCTGGCAACAAAGATTCAATGTGACTTTCGCCGCTACCAAAACAATGAATCGTGTGATGGTGAATGACTGAATCGTCATTGGCCAGAATTCGAAGCTCAGGTTCAACGGTGCGTTCCCACATCTGCTTCATCTCTACCGGAACGCCAGGCAATGCGAAAACTCGATAATCTTTTACCTCGGAATTGCTGGTTTCAGTTTGACTAGAAAAGTCAATTCCCGGAGCCGTTCCCTCGGGGTTGTCAATTTTGTTGGCGCCAGTTGGAAATAGAGCTTGGACTTTGTTGTTGGGCGGCATCTCGCGACCGCGAGATCGGTACATCGATTCGATATGCTCCAATACAGCAATGTCTTCTATCAAACCAACCCCCGCCATTTCAGCGATTGCTTGACGCGTTAAGTCGTCTGCCGTCGGGCCCAATCCTCCCGTGCAGATGACAATGTCGGCTCGTGAAATGGCAGTCTTGAAAACAGAAACGATTTCCGCAATTTGGTCACCAACAGAAGAGTGAAACGCAGTTCGGATTCCGATTGTCTCTAATTTGCTGCTGATCCATTGAGTGTTGGTGTCGAGACGAACTCCACTGGTAATTTCATCACCGATAGCGATGATTTCGGCGCAGTGTGGCTTCATAAAGTAGCTTCCAAGTTTGGGGCAGGGAATGAACAAGAAGTGATCGGTGGTGAATATCCATGCAAGCACTTTACGGCTGGTAAAATAGCCCGATCAAACTAACATTATTAGCAAGCGAATAGGAAGCAGGAAGTTTAGTGAAAGTTTAACGCCTTTAATCTTCCATGATTTCTTTGTCGCGCGACTACCCAAAGCGAAAATTTCGATCGGCATCAAGAATTTGCTTGGCGGTTCCGCTAACTAGATATAGAGACTGTCGGCGAGCCCTAATTTCTACTGTCGAACTTTTCAACGCAAGTCGTCTCACTCTCCATTTTTATCAGCGTCATTGATTCAGGTTTTAGTATGTGTGGAATTGTTGGATATATCGGACCTCGTGTCGCTCAAGACTTCCTTGTTGAAGGGCTTCGACGTCTTGAATACCGCGGTTACGACAGTGCGGGCACGGCGACGATTAACAGTAATCAAGAGTTGAATATTACGAAATCGGTCGGTCGAATCGCAACGCTTGCTTCTGAAATTTCAAACGCGCCGTGCGATTCTGGCATTGGCATTGGACACACACGTTGGGCAACCCATGGTGCCGCGACAATTTCGAACGCACATCCGCATTTGGGTGGTGGAGAGGGCGAAGGAGAAACGCTTGCGATCGCCCACAACGGAGTGATCGAGAACTTTGCTGAGTTGCGTTCGAGTCTTAAATCAGCTGGCTACGAATTCAAATCAGAAACAGACACCGAAGTCGTTGCTCACCTAATCGCCAAATGTCTGAAACGTCGTTCTGAAGCGCAAAACGGTAAGCCCCGAACTAGCCAGATTGCAGTCGACGCCATCAAGGAAGCCATCGGGAAACTGCGTGGCACATTCGGACTTGCAATCATTTTCAAAGAATGGCCCGATTCAATTTTCGCTGCTCGATTCGGAAGCCCTTTGGTGATCTGCGTTGGCGATGGCGAGCACTTCCTCGCAAGCGACGCTCAGCCGCTGATCGCGTTCACTGATCGAATCGTTTATCTGGCTGATCATCAAGTCGCCATTTTAAGGGCGGATTCGCTGCAAGTGTCACATCGAGATGCCGGCCCGGTTTCTCACGACGTGAAGGTGCTTGATGTCGAGTCCAATCAAGTCGAAATGGGCGAGTACGACCACTACATGCTCAAAGAAATTTTCGAGCAGCCAGAATCACTACGCAACACGATGCGAGGTCGATTGAATGAAGACGACGCCACCGCTGTGTTTGGTGGTTTGAATCTAACGCCGCAGGATCTTTTGAAGGTCAAGCGAATTGTGTTCACGGCTTGCGGAACAAGTTGGCATTCGGCGTTGGTCGGCGAATATCTTCTCGAAGACATCGCTCAGATTCCTGTAGAAGTTGAGTACGCAAGCGAGCTTCGTTATCGCAATCCACCAATGGACGAGGCGGCTTTGCTATTTGCGATCACGCAAAGTGGCGAGACGGCGGACACTTTGGGTGCGCTTCGCGAAATGAAGCGTAAAGGTCATATGACCATGGCGATTTGCAATGTCGTTGGCAGCAGTATCGCTCAAGAAGCCGACGGCGGAATCTACTTGCACGCCGGTCCGGAAATTGGAGTTGCCTCAACGAAAGCCTATACATCGCAGTGTATGGCACTTGTGATGTTGGCGCTTTATCTGGGGCGACTTCGCCACATCAGCTACAACCGCGGTCGTAAGATGATCAACTTGATCAAGGAAGTTCCAGACAAAGTCGAAAAGGCGCTTGAGGAGAACGATCGCATCGCGGCGATCGCCAAAAAGTACCAACATTGCAACAACTTTTTGTACCTCGGTCGCCATTACAATTTTCCAACAGCCCTTGAGGGCGCACTTAAGCTGAAAGAAATCAGCTACGTCCACGCGGAAGGTTATCCTGCCGCGGAAATGAAGCACGGTCCAATTGCGTTGGTCGATGGGCAAACACCCAGCGTTTTCGTAATGCCACAAGGTTTCATCTACGAAAAAGTGATGTCGAATCTTGAAGAGATCAAAGCCCGCGGTGGCCCTGTGATCGCAATCGCCGCCGAAGGTGACGAACGCGTCGCAGAAGTCGCCGACGACGTGATCTACATTCCGCAAACTGTGGAGTATCTCCAGCCAATCGTATCAGCCATTCCGCTGCAACTGTTGTCGTATCACATCGCCCTCCTCCGAGGCTGCGATGTCGACAAGCCAAGAAACTTGGCAAAGAGCGTGACCGTCGAGTAAATGAAGGCGAAGCCCCGTGATTCGCAGAAAGTGCCGTTGATCACTCCGTGGTCAAAACGAGCGCTGCGTTTCGTCTTCATCATTTGCTTCAACTCTAAATGGCGCGAGAGCTTCTGCTGGTAGAGCATAGGCTCATTTCATTATCTGGAAAAAAGTACGTTTAGATTTCGGAGAAATCAACGACGATCCGCGTCAATCGAACGCGCAACTCCAATATTAAAAGCACTCGACGTCCGCTAAACTATGTCGACTTCGACACGTTATCCGCTTTCTCGTTAACGACGAAGCCTTCATATTCGAGGACGAACGCATGCGCGCATTCAAAAAGCACTCTGGTCTTGTCGCCACCATGGACCGATCCAACGTCGACACGGACCAAATCATTCCGAAGCAATTCTTAAAGCGAATTGAAAGAACTGGGTTTGGCCAATTCTTGTTCTTCGATTGGCGTTTTGACGAATCAGGAAACACGATTTCTGATTTTGAATTGAACCTTCCTCGCTTTGAAGGTGCATCGATCCTGGTCGCCAGAAAAAATTTCGGCAATGGCTCCAGTCGTGAGCACGCCGTTTGGGCACTGGATGACTTTGGCTTCCGATGCGTTATCGCAGAATCATTCGCCGATATTTTTTACAACAACTGTTCAAAGAACGGCGTTCTCCCTGTTCGACTTTCTGAATCCGAAGTCAACCAGATCCACCAAAACGTCGCCTCCAATGAGGGCTATCAACTCACGGTCGATTTGGAAAAGGCTTCGGTCAGTGATAACGCCGGATTCGAAGCAAGTTTTGAAATCGACGACTATCGGCGTCAGTGCTTCCTCGAAGGACTTGATCATATCGCTTTGACCTTGCAGCATGCCGACAAAATAACTGAGTTCGAGAAGAATCGCGGGCTTGAGCCATCAACACGTTGCGGCTGATGCGAGTAAGCGGCCAGATTGCAAAACAAGTTGGCCGTGAATGCGTGACTGGCTATCGGCAAACTGCCGATCAGAACGTGATGAACCGACTGTTTTACAAAACTTAAAGGAACCAAAAATGTGTAAGTTAGATTTTTCTTTGAGTGTTTTGGTGTGGTGATAAAAGGAATTAGCAATGCCAGGCGAACGCAAACGAAGCCAAGCGTAACCTCGTAGCGTTTCTAACAGATGGTAAAAAGAAGCTTCCTCGAAAACGTTCTCAAGGGTAGAAGTAAGCTCAGAAAATGTCACAATGGAACTTCGGAAGTTCAAGTCAAAACCATACCAACCTAAAAATACCGTTGAGGAAAATATGAAGAAGGTTCTTTGCTGGACAAGCGTATTGCTTGTTGCGTTCGTTACGATGCCACAGCTTACATCTGCCCAAGACGAAAAAGTTGAAGTTGATGTCGAGACTGTCGTTGAAGGATTGAACAACCCCAGCGGCGTTGCTGTTCAGCCTGAAACTGGCGACGTTTTCGTGGCCGATAGTGGAGCGCTTCGGATTGTTAGAATCGTTGACGGCAAAACCGAATCGGTCATTACGGATTTTCCAAAAGACGCCTACGGCAAGGGGCCCATCTACGCCATCGGGCCGCTTGGATTGGTTTTTCTTGATAAAGACACATTGGTCGTTGGCGGTGGTGGAAAGCCTGACGGCGAAGAGATGATTCGCGTCTACAAGGTACCTGCCGCAGGTGAAGACGCAATCACGGCGGACAAGATCGAAGGCGACGCAAAAATGTTGGAGCCTAGCGACGACGTTCCCGGCGAAGGCAACTTTTACGCTTTGGCAAAAGGCACTAAAGGCGTTTACGTGACTTGCAATGGTGACGACACCAAAGGGTGGGTTTCGCTCGCAACATTGGAAGACGGAAAATTCAAAAATTTCGAACGAAAAATTGCCACGAAAGAAGCCACCAAAGTTGACGCGCCTGTCGCCATCACCATGAGCCCAGAAGGACACGTGACCGTTGGGCAAATGGGTGAGATTAACGAAGCGGGTGATAGCCTCGTGACCTTCTACGATGAAGAAGGCAAGATGCTTGAGAACTTCAAGACCGGCATGAACGACGTGACTGGTTTGGCGTACGGCCCAAATCATGGTCGCTTGTTCGCGACGGATTTTAACTGGCTCGATACTGACAAAGGCGGACTCTACAAGCTGATCGCGATTAAGGATGACTACTCAAATTGCACAGCCAAAGAAATCGTGACGCTCAAGAAGCCAACCGCTTTGGCATTCAATCCCAAAGGCGATTTGTACGTCACATTGGCTGGTAATACTTCAGAAGGTTCAGAAAAACCCGATGGAAAACTGATCGTGATTCGTGGCTTGGACGTAAAGCCAGGCGAGTAGTTCGGCGGTAATTAAAATCAAGGATGGGCATTGTGTCTGTCCTTGTTTTTTCTGTTGTCTGGTTCATTGCTGTTTGCGTTTAAAAGAGAGTTTAATTTGGGTGCCGCGCATCTTGTGAAGATTGGATTGATGGGAGTCGTCGGTCGCTTTGACTCGGCTGATTTCAATCTCTATCCGCGCGATGCCCATGTCATTTGCCGAACCGCGCGTGGGTTGGAGTCGGGAACAGTGATCTGCCCGATTGAAGACGAATTTGGAGACCGCACGGAGCCGCAGGCTCAAAACATTGACGGAGAAATTCTACGTCGAGTCGGCTCCGAAGACGATTTGATCCTCGAAAGACTCGAACGTCATCGCGACAAAGCGTTCCATGCTTGCCAAAAGCTAATCACCGAGCGAAACGTACCCGGCGTTCTGGTAGATGTTGAGCATCTATTTGACGGTGAGTCGGTCTATTTCTATTTCCTGGGTGATGTCGACTCGCGCCTCGAAGCCATTACCAACGAGTTGGCTTCGACGTATGAACGCAAGGTTCGTTTTAAAAAGTTCGCGGAGACCTTGGCGAACGGTTGCGGACCTGATTGCGGAACGGAGGGTAATTGTTCCAGTGGCGGCTGCGGTTCGTGTGCCCTCTCTGGGGGCGGCTGAGGCTCAAAGAAATAACCGCCGTTGGCGGTCTTGATCATGCTCTATCTCGGCTCATCCTTTAAACTCAGTTACTTGCCAGCCATTTTTGTGGTCAGCTATTATTCTTTTCTGCGAACGCTCGTTTTGGTTGTGCCGATTGGTGAGACGCTTCCCTCTTCAACTTTAGAACGTTTCGTAACCTTTTCCAATTCTGTTTTTGAATTCAATCAACCTGGAATTTTGAAATGTTTGGATTCTTGAAACCGGCTTGTTTAGGCAAGGATTTATTTCGTCAATATCGTCAGGTCTACGCTGCTTTTTGCGCGCACCACCGTCAACGTTACGGCGTCATTCCGTCGGCAATGATCAGTTACGAAGCGGTGTTTCTTTATCTGCTGGCTATTGAAACGGGTGCTTGTAGTTCTCCTGCTTCCAACACGCCAACCTGTTGCCGTCTACGTTCGGATCCGACAAATCGTTGGAATTTGGATCGTCAACTAGCGAATTTTTGCTCCGACTTTGGAATGCTATTGGTTGGAGTCAAAGTTGATGACGATGTTCGCGATTCAAATTCGATCGGTTCACGAGTTGCGAGCTTTCTGCTTGAGAGGAAAAGCGAACTGGCTCGAAAGCGAATCAACGAAGTTTGCCCAGGTGTGATTGAGCAAGTGGACGGACTGATCGCTGAACACGTGAGGATTGAGAACGGAACGGAGGTAATCGGAATTGAAGCGTATTCGCGTCCAACAGCCCGTTCGTTTGGGCTGATTTTCGCTGCCTTCGGAGAAATGTGCAAGCAAAAGAGTGGACGGAGCGTCGCGTGGTTTGAACTTGGCGAAGAAGTCGGTCGTTCTGTTTTGGTTAGCGATTGCTGTTTTGACTGGGAGCGTGATCGGCGTCGCGGTGAGTTTAATCCGATTCGCAACGCTGCCGAAAAAACGCATGCGACGTCGTATGCTTTGCGAAGCCTTTCGCATTTGGGTTGGCGATGCCTTGAGGTTGAACGTGAATGTAAATCGGGTGTTCTCGCATCGGTAACAATGTCCGCTTTTAACCGAGTCAGCGAGCTTCGTTTTTCAAGCGAAAAAGTACCTACAGCGAAATTGAGTTTGAGGTCTCGGTTGGCTTCAAGAGCCGGATTTTGTGATTGCCCATGCGATTGCGGGGGTTGCGATTGCGGAGGATGCGATGGTTGTGATTGTGGCGGAGCGGATTGCGGCGAAGGCACGGACGCAGGATGCTTGCCATGCGTCGATTGTTGTTTCTGCTTCGGTTCTGATTGCGGATGCCCTTCATCGGAGAGGCGGCAAAAGATTTCCAGGGATGATGCAGACATTGAAATTGCCGAGCCAAAGCAAATGGGAATTGGAATCACCATTGGTCCGCTAAACCCTACTGGCGTGGTACGCATCGAGGATCGAGATTTTCCAGCGAAATCACAAGGCGGATTTGTTGAAGATGGTGTCCGCGTTCAAGTCATTGGGCAAGAGGCTTTTGGAGTGTTGGTTACACCCGTTGATGACCAATCAAAATCGTGATGCAACTGACGGCTGAATTAGAAGGGTAGCCATGATTTTGAGTCATAGCTACGGTTTCCAAAATTGATTTAAACGCTTAATCAATTGAAACGTTAATCGCTATCCCAGTCGGCGATGCTGTTGGCAGCCGAGACTTCTTGGAACATTGCGACAATCATCTTACCAAACATTGCTCCGAGTGCCGCAATAATGCATAGCGTCATCCATCCCCAACCACGCTTGCCGAAGGCAGCTAGGTTGTGTCCGAGTAAGACGAATGAGATTAACGAAACTGCGACAATTGCAATTTCTGGAGCATTGGACATGAGTGTTTCAGAAAATGTTGCGTTGGATGGTTGTGACGGAGTGGCGAATGCAGTTTCTGGAGCCGCGCCAATGGTAAGATCGTTTTGAGCCGCCTGAAGCGAGCCTCCTAGGTTGAACGAAAACCAAACGGTTATTGCCACGAAAGTTGCGATGATCTGACGAGCAAACGTACCTTGTTTTTGAGGCGAACCTCGCCCTTTGTCTTGAATATTCTGTTTCATTTTTCTCTTAGTTTCTCTCACGTTATTTCCTACTTTTCTTTCTATTAGCAATTCGATGCGACGAGAGAGTTCTTGGAAATTCCCAGAGAATATTGAGCTTTTTGAAACTGATGAAGGGACGGGTGCTATCGAAAATGCCGTTAAACACAGTAATTCACCCGTAATAACTCGAACACGGTGATTCGGATCCCGGCGGTAAGACACATGGAACCGACAAACGTTCGTTTGATGGGCTGCGAAGTTCCAGATGACCGAATTGGTACGTTTTCTTAGCCTGGTTCAACACCCGTGTTTGACGCCAAATCTTGACGACGTTTGGACACGAGTTGGCGCTATGACCACGGAGCGATCAACGACTATCGATAGTCGTTGATTGCTCCGCAATCATAACGCAAACAACATTAGCTCAACGCACTTGGCAAATCCAAACCCACAAAACCGACAACCACGGTTACCGTGACTTCTTATTAAACGCAGAGGCAACAAAGAGCGCTGAGACGCGCAGAGTGCTAATTCCCAAAATACGCGAGCGTGCTCTTAAGTTAAAGGATGTCTATTTCTGTTTTGCGACCAACTGGATTCCTCATTCAATCACATTTTCGCCGCGATTCTCAGCCTGCTTAATCGTGAGCGGCCAACCAGGAAATTGGTTCGAAGGTTTGCCATCAGTCGCATCAATCGAAAAACGAAAGGCGTCAAGCGTATACGTCTTCGCGTCCGTGTCGATGGTCACCAGACCAAATCCACTTCCTTTTTGGTGGGCCAGTTCGTAACGATTCTTTTTGGTTCCGACATCAGGATTTCCAACGCCATAAACGTAAATGAGGTTGCCAAGCCCGTCGGTGTACTCGCCAGTATTTTTGATTCCATGTTCGGGGCGATTTGCGTGCGGCATCTCCACATCATCTGGACGCCACCAACGAGGATAGCCAGCCGCGATTGCTGGTGTGCAATAAACCCAATTGCTGTCACGTTGGGCATCAACTCCGTATTGAGAAACGGTTGCGAGATGTTGGTCGCCACAAATATGTAACGCCATTGAATCGCGAATGATGTTGATTGCATTGTTCCGCGCTGTTTGCGGCCAACCACCTGAATCAAGATCGGCTTTTAAGTAACCATCAAATTTTCCGTGATGGGTTGCGACTCCAGCGAACACCGTTTGACTCAACAAAACTTTCATCGAATGGGCTTTCCAATCGCCACTCCACTCTTTGAGAAATTTTTCTTGTCTCTCTCCAAGCAACACGAGACCTGGTTTATCTAATACAGAGCAATCGAAGTCTTTATCCATGACGTGATCGGCGCGGCCTGATCCTGTCTCCACTCGCTCGGGGCCACTTTTCCATTGACGATCACCGATGATTGCAAAGCTCACCCCGCCATAAACCATGTCACCAAAGTAAACGCTGATGTCTTGTTTCGATGGAGATGGATCGTAGAAATCTGGATGGTGAGCGCAGCATGTCGTATGAACCACGTTGACCATTCGAGCCGGCTCGCGATAGCCACCCTTGGATGAGGCTCCCTTTGATTTATCAGCCATGGTTGCGCCACCTTCACCCCAGATGTTCCCCTGAAACACGTCGTGATCATCGGGAAGAACTAGCGTCGGGCGATCTTTCATTGCATCCCGGAACGCCCATCCGTGCATGTAATATTTGCGAAGGTAATTCAAGATCGCAGGCTCAGCGGGATCACGAATCAAACCGAACCCACCATGGTTCTCGTAAAGCTGATCACCTGAAAAATAGAGCATGTCTGGATCAAGCCGAATCAAATTCTCGGCAACGGGCTCATAAGGAAATCCGTAATCTTTCTGGCAGGTCAACGCGCCAACTCGAAGCGGTCGATCGCTGGGATTGGCTTTTATGATCCCCGTCCACTCGCTGTCTTTCGTTTTGCCATCCAGCTTTTTCTCGCGGTAGACCAACTTGTAAGGTGTCTCTTTCGTCTCGTCCCAATTGGGAATTCGAAAGGTTGCCACCCAAGCATCGGTATCCAGTTCCGCGGAGCCGAGAGATTTCCAGCCATCATCGGACTGAACGTGAAGCTCAACTTCTTGATTGTCTTTTTCGCCAAGTGGCCCCGTTAACGCACTGATCTTCAGCACGAAACCATCGTCACCGCGCGAGTCACTCAGAGAATACAT
>CAYMFZ010000036.1:12435-18053 GCA_964389585.1 uncultured Pirellulaceae bacterium
ACCAAAGGATCGGGCCAAACTTGTGTTTTTCATTGATCGAAAACTCGCCGCTCGTGCTCCATTCGCTAAAACGAAAACGCGATCCGCCTTTGGCTTTCTTGCCCTTCAAAGCAAAATTGTTGACGATAGAAATGTTGCCAAGTACTTCTTCGGCTGAAACCGATTGAGTAATCGATGCAATCAGATCGCCAGTCGTTCCGATTAAGTTCAGTGTCAACTGCGTTTCGTTTCCATTTGGTTGCGCGTCCAGATGAAGCACAAACTCTTCCAGCGTATCATCAAGCGTTTTCTTTTTTCGGCCTAGTGTCAGTTGTTTGCCACCCAGTCCTGCCACGATTCCAGATTGGACAAAGCAATTGCTGCGATACTCATTGATGTCGCTGCGAATACCAATTCGAAAACCAGCACCACCATCTTGTTGGCCTGACTCAACTTGTTTGATTTTGACCGACATCGAATAAGGTTTTGCGCCATCTGTGACCTGGTGGGTAACTAGGTGAATATTTCGGTTACTGCCAGCGCCAAGGCATTCTGCCGCACCATCGATGACTCGCCAGTCTTCCATGGGGTTGGCCCAAAAAGATTCACCCAACCAAACTCGGTTGTTAGTGTTCTTCCAATCGCTCGAAAAATTTACGGCAGGAGCCTCGGCGTCCTGTTTAAGCTGATTTGGCTTCGTCAGCCCAATCGCTGCGCCAACTGAAAAACACTTAAGCAGAAAACGCCGGGAGATAGTTTTGAGAGTCATGAATAGTCTTGAGCGTTATTGGTTTGGTTTGTGACGAATGCCATCGTAGAATGACGAAACCGAATTCGCCACCGACTACTCAATCGCGTCATCGACTTGAATTTGCTTGTCAGGTTCAGTTTCGGTTGCGAACCAGTTCTTCATGCCGCCCCAAACGCGACCAGCCATTTTTCCAGAGATGATATCTTCGGTGACTGTCGGCCGATCGGAAGTGAAGTTGTACCAAACCGCATCGAGATAAGGCTTGCTGGATTCCGCCAGCATCACATAAATTCCACGCTCGTTAATCTCTTCAAGTCCCTCGCGATAGTGTTGGAACAAGTGCCGATCAACCAGGCTTCCTGTGACGCGAATCGTCGTGAGCGCGCCCTTGGTGACCGTGTTGACTTGGTCGAGCGTGTACATCGTCATCGCACTGGAAATTTCAAAGACATTCACCTCCTCTTGAACCGCCATCTCTTGCATGTCGCCCCAAAGTTTTTCAATTTCGGATTGGGGAATCAAAAGACTTGGGTCAATGTTGGCAACGCTTTCCCGAGTTCGTTCGATGGTTTCACGTAAGCCTTCAACGCTGATTGGCGGCGTGTCAAACGCATCCGCTGTTCCCGACGAAGCCGCGCCAACAGCGTCAAGCAACTCCGCGGCATTGTTGATCACCGAATTCTCATCGATGACGCCTTCTCGCTTCAATTCATCAGTCAACTCATTCAAATAAGTCTTACTGCCATAAGCCACGTCACTCAGGATCGCGAGAATGGTCAACGGCGAAACGTGAAGCGTTGCCATGCCGGCCAGATCAACAAACGTGCTGACCGTCTTGCGGGCGACATAGTTTTCGACAATGGCCTCGGGTTGGCCATCGGCATCCGGTTGTTTCGCAACGCCACCGATGTCATTGGCCATCATGTCGAGCATTTGCCGCACGAAAGTATTGTAGGTTTTTGAGTCTTTGAAAGCCTGCGGAACCAGCATCGCAGCGGACTCGTTGATCGCTCCGCCAACCATTGCGGCAGTGCTTCGTACGGTTCGCTCGGGAAGCGATAGCCCAAACATCAAGTACTTGTAGACTTGATCAACTGCCGGAACAGGTATTGGCTCAGCATTTTCGGATAGCGATTCCAAATCCAGGTTCTCATTGTGCGTGTTGTCGTTTTCCATAGTCCTCTTTTTTAAACGTGAAGTTTTCGACCTATTCGAACTTTGGCAAAGCTTATTGGCAAAAAAGCATTCTCTGATTTTGGTTCGCCGCTAAGCAAGCACGGTTTTGTGGCTATCGCCGAAACGGAGCCGCCATGGAATATAGCTTCAACCCTGCATCTTGATACACAAGGTCGGCCAGCCAAGTGATTGCTCCGCCAAACCGATCTTCGTTGTCCAAGAATCTCGCCATTACTGGCAAGAGTTCGTTGGTCGTCGCGCCCGTGGCATCAAACAATTGAATGAATCTATCACGCCAATCGCGTTGATAAATTCGTTGCACCCTTCGAGCCATATACCGTTGAAAAATGGGTAAGACAGTTTTGGGGTACAACAAGAAATGGTTTAGAACCAAGCCAATCACGGCGAGTAACAACGCGACCAGAAAAATCGCTCCATTGAGCCAGTTGTAGAGAAAGAAAAACGGGGCCACCAAGACAAGGAAATAGGAACCGAAAAGTAACACGAGATAAAAGAAAAAGTCCTTTCCCCCGAACTGCCACGTTTCATTCAGATCCTGCAATAGCCGGAACAGCTGAGTTCGAAAGCTCTTTTCTCGTTTCGGCGATTCGCCCACTCCCAATCGGATACCATTGCGCTGGGCGACATCGTCGTTGATCATGCTCCAAACTGAAATCATGTAGGGATCGGTGTCAGTCACTTTTTCAAACGCGCTTAGTAATCCATGTGCATCGTTCACCAGTTCGTTTTGGCACTCAATTACTTTGGCATCGCCCTTTGCTTCCTCAAGCTGAAAATAGGCTTTGATTGATTCGAAAATTCGATCGCGAATCGCACACTTACCTTTGGACGCAGCATACTCTTTCTGATAGTCATTCAAGACATCCAAAACTTCCAGCTCGTAGTCCAGACGGCCGCTTCTTGCTGCATTTTGATTTAGGAATCCCAATCGCTGGCTAAACCACTCGTCGTCAGCATTCCAAACTGCCGCTTTGAGAATTTCGGCATAGAAAACCATTTGGCTGTCGTTGCGAATGATTTTCAAATTCGATTCGCATTGAGCCAAAAGTCGTTTGAAATCCGAAAATGGAATCTGCGTCAGTAAACGAAGCCAAGCCTTTTCAGTGATGAAATAGAAGCGATCGTTGGTGACGATTTTCGACGTCGTCATCAGCATCGAAGTTAGAAGTTTTGCCGGTCGTTCACGCTTGAAAAACTCATAGAGTAACGCGATCAAGCCAGGGTCGTTTGCGTGTTCTTTGATGCCCGTCAAAATCCACTTGAAATAAAGATTCTGATCTTGGGTAACCAAATCAGCCAACGTCGCGAGTGCAAAAAAATCGTAGGGAGACTTTTGCTTCTGCTTCGAAAGATGCTGGTAGACTTGGGCTGGCGATCTTTTTTCAAGCAGTTGGAGCGCAGAAAGCTTAGTCGGCTTGGGTGATTTGTCGATTTCCTTTGGAGCAATTGAAGCATCGGGCCGCCAAGCATATTCAGCCGTCAATTCTTGCGCAGAAACCGCGACGTTGCCGTATCGAAGTGCATTTTCAAGCTGTTCGAATGCCGCGCGAATTCTTTGAAACTCGTTCGGGAACTTCTCCGGCTTGTAAACACGGATTAGTTTGTTGTAGGCGCGCTTTAAGGTCTTGCGATCAAATTCGTTGGGCAAGCCAAAGAATTCTCGCGGTTGCGACGGTAGTAAATTCCAATTCGGTTCGTTCATGCTCTTTGCTTTACCGCAACGCCATCATTAGGAAGCGAATAATCATGACTACAACGATGCCAATCATCCAACCAGGGATTGGAAACTCGAAACCATCGCTGTTGGTCGATCCGGACTCAGCGACACGCCGCGATTTGATTCGCGATATTTGCTGAAACCAACTCGATTCGATCTCATAAAGCTGAGGGTACTCTTTTTGAATCATCTTGACCATTTTCTCCACCTTCGATTTGACATCTGAATGGGCAAGGTCACGAAGGTATTTTTGCTTGACCGCCGCTGCCTTACGCGGCGGAAGCATGACCACGCGTCGAAACGTATTGTAAAGATTGATTTCCTTGAGCGGATGTTTCGCTAGAGCTTGAATGTCCTCGCGATAAAGCGTCAATGTCTTTAGTCGGTCCACGCCGATTTTTAGTTCCGGAAAATCGCGAGCGTGCAGCGCGTCAAGTTCTTTGCGAAGCTGTGGTGCCGTTGAATTCCAAAAAGAAGCCCGAATCGATTCAAGCCTTTTCTTGATTCGTCGCTTCCGTTCGTCGAGGTCGACTGGATTGGTGGAAGTTGGCGTTTCAGCGGACAGTCCACAATAAACCGAGCGTAGCTCGACCATCTTCGCCGCGTCATAGACAGGGTTGAGTGAGAAGACTTTTTTCAGGTAGGCGGTCTTTTGTTCGGAAGATCGCTCTGGTGCTTTTCTGTTTTTTTGCACTCTAGTTACCCTCGTTCGATTCGGAATATTCGATTCCCAGCCGAGAAAGGGTAACCATTAATCCCTGTTTAGCAGCATCGAACAGATTGCTGTCGCCGGATGACATTGCATGTTCGAACATGTCGATCGACTCTTCCAATTCTTTCCGGTGGAACGTGCTGACTTCACCAACCATACGCTCGCAAAAGAGGACCAGCTTTTTGTTTTTCAAATCGTCACGAGGATAAAACTTCAGCTTCTTAAGGTTGGCAGTCGCCTTTTTGATTTCGCGTTCCGAGAGGTTGGAACAATGGTTGGTCAAAACTATGTTGGTTCGTTGCCCAGTTTCTGGAATGATGGCTTCAACTTCCAGCAATCCATTGATGTCGTAGGTGAATCGGACGTGAATGGGTTGTCCCGCTGGACCTGGCGGAATGTCAGTCACACTCAACTCGCCCAGCAGCAAATTGTCTTTGACTTTGCGCCCCTCACCTTCGTAAACCCGAAGGTTGACTTGGGGCTGGTTGGCGACGACCGTGCTGAAAATTTCTTCACGTGAAACCGGAATCGTCGTGTTGCGGTCGATGATCGGTTGGAAGTAACCATCGGTAACGTGACTGCCAAACTGCTTGACGACTTCGACCCCCAATGTAAACGGACAAACGTCAGTCATGACCATGTCTTCGACGGCTTTGTCGTCTCCAATCAACGCCGCCTGAATTGCAGCGCCCATCACAACAACTTCATCTGGATTGAACGTCATCTGAGGTTTTTGTTCAAAGTATTCCTCAACGAGCTCACTCATCAGCGCCATTCTCGTCGCTCCACCAACCAGAATGATGTCATCAATGTCCGATGTGTCCTTTTCGCCATCGCGAAGGACTTTGCCGATAGAGTTTTGAATTCGTTTAACAAGTGAATCAGAAATTTTGAAAAACGTTGAGCGATCAATGCTGATGGCTTTTCCGTCGTCGAATAAACCAGCGTCGTCAGGAATTCTGATTCTCGTTTTCTCTGTTGTCGCAAGTTCCGTTTTCGCTTTTTCGCATTCCTGTCGCAGTCGTGCGGTGCGAAGCGGAAACTTCATCTCGGCGGTTTCAAGTTGAAGCGATTCCCGGCGATAGACGGCGGAAACCAGTCGATCCGTAAAGTCTTCGCCGCCCAATTGGCTTTCACCAGCGGTTGAAATGATTTCCAAAGTGCCTTCGAATATTTCCATCAACGTAACGTCGAAAGTTCCACCACCAAGGTCGATCACCAGCAGGAATTTTTCGGCTTGGCGATCGTGGAAACCGTAGGTC
>CAYMFZ010000036.1:18063-18797 GCA_964389585.1 uncultured Pirellulaceae bacterium
TTTCGACGCACGCTCAGGCCAATCATTTCGCCTGCAGTCTTGGTTGCCTTGCGCTGGCTTTCGTTGAAGTAAGCCGGAACCGTGATGGTGGCTTCGGTGACTTCATGGCCAAGGAAATGCTCGGCATCGCTTTTGATTGACTGAAGAATTAAGCTCGAAAGCTCCGTCGCCGAATACTCGTGCTTACCCAGTTTCGTTTTGCGGTCGGTGCCCATCCAACGCTTGAAGCACGAAACGCAGGCATCGGGTTGAGTGACGCGCAGTTCTTTGGCGGCATCGCCAATAATGATTTGACCATTGAGGACACCAACGACCGACGGAGTTAAGAATCCTCCGTGAGCGTTGGGGATCAGCTGAGGTTGACCGTCTTTAAAAACGGCACAAAGCGAATTGGTCGTTCCGAGATCAATTCCAATGATGGACATGGCGTTTTCTGGATGCGTGATTTTGCGCGATTACGAAGTTGTGCGATTCCTAATCGACAACGAAATCGAGCGATGAAAGTTGGGAAGAGTAAGGAAATTCTAATCGAAGTTGCCTTAACAATCTTGAACGACCCATTGAAAAATTACCTAATTCTGCGAGCCTGTTTTATGATGTCGGTTGCTAATCGAGTCAGCTTTTTTCTTTGTTGAGATGGATTGAATGAACCAAAAAGTCAAACGTGAACTTAGATCTCCTCGAGAAATTCGAAAGATGCGAGTGGCTGGCTTGATAGTTTGGCAGGCCCATCA
>CAYMFZ010000036.1:18807-19947 GCA_964389585.1 uncultured Pirellulaceae bacterium
GCCCATCAAGCTGCCGCGCGAATTCTAAAACCAGGTATCACGACGAATGAGATCAATCAAGTCTATCGTGATACGTTCGCAGAGTATGAAGCCGAATCACTTTTTCTTGGTTACGGTGCACGGCCAGGCATTCCGGCATTTCCAGCGGAGACCTGTATCTCAATCAATGAAGAAGTCGTTCATGGAATTCCTGGATCACGCCAATTGAAAGAAGGCGATATCGTTTCGTTGGATACTGGATGTAGGTTGGCAGGTTGGTGTGGTGATGCGGCTGTAACCCATGCGATCGGAGAGATTCCATCAAAAACGCAAGAGTTGCTTGACGTGACCAATGGTGTTTTGAATCTCGCGATCGATCTGATGAGTCAGAAAACGAAATGGAGCGAGATTTGTAAGCCGATGGAAGACTACGTCGTCGCCGCTGGATTATTTGTCGTTGAAGATATGGTAGGTCACGGAATTGGCAAAGAGCTTCATGAAGCTCCGCAGGTTCCAAACTATTTCAACGAGTTGTTGATGCAGCAAGAAGATTTTGAGCTGAAGCCGGGCGTGGTGATAGCCGTCGAGCCAATGGTCAATATTGGAACGCAGGATTTGGATACACTCGACGATGGCTGGACGGTGGTGACCTCAAATCGTCAGCCGAGCGCCCATTTTGAACACACGATTGCGATCACCAAAGACGGTCCCGTGCGTTTGACAGGACCACCAAGCGACGACGAGTTGGCGAATATGCCCGAATGGTTGCACGACAAAAGCAAATGGGTGCTTTGGTAGGAACTGCTGCTTTGGCATCGATGGCTTATCGCGTTCGAAACGCTCTATGAGTCTATTCCAAACTTGTGAGCCGTTGGCGCTAGCCCGATGGTACTTACTTTAGTTAGACAATACCCTCCCCTCTGGGAGGGGCGAGCCGTCGCGTCAGCGACTTGCTCGGGGAGTGAGCCGATGAGAAAGGCTTTCCAATGGTTCTACTTAAGAATCCGCACCCTCCCCAGCTACGCCGACCCTCCCGGAGGGCGAGTGTTGTTGAAGGTGCACAATCTAAAGTATGTGTCATTCGGCGTTAGCCTCGGGCCAGGAAATTCGGATGGCTGATTTTGCTGGTTGTTCCGGCCCGAGGCTAGCGCCTACGGCTCA
>CAYMFZ010000037.1:0-3733 GCA_964389585.1 uncultured Pirellulaceae bacterium
TCGTGATTGCGTACCAAAACGCTTGATGCGAAGTGTTGTAGCTTGCTAACTTTGAGACTCTTTCATGATTCGCAGCAATCAATGTGAAAACCATCAATGCCACGAACACAATCATCAGCGGAGCGATCTGACGAAACTCTTTCCATACAAAGTGCTTGCTGGCCGAACTTGGATATCGCGGGTTAGGAGTAGAAAGCCAACCCGCTGTTGGAAGTGGCTGTTTGATTGGGGGAGCAGTCATTAGGCATTTCCTCCTGCAACATCACCGGTCTGTGCATTTTGATTTGCCGTTGGCGGTTTCTCGGGATAAGCCAACTTTAAATGGCTTGGAGCACTGAGAAACGCAACGAAGATCTCTTCTAGCGACGGAGTGTGAACTTCGACTTCGACGATTCCTGGATGGTCACGCAGCTGCCACAACGCATCCGGCCCGGGATCTCGAATCACCAATTGTTGCCGCTTCCGATTCACGCCCTCGTGAGTGATGACTTGGCCAACGAAAGCAGGCATCGAGAGATTATCTCCATCAAAAGAAACTACCCAACGTTCGATTCGTTGCTTGAGTTGGTCCAAACGATCGCAAGCCAGAATCTGCCCACCGTTTACGATCGCAACATAATCGGCGATCCGCTCGACTTCTGGAATCTGGTGACTTGAAAGTAAGACCGTTCGACCTTCTGCGGCGACATCAACCATGCTCTCAAGAAACTTACGACGAACTAGCGTATCAAGCCCCGACGTTGGTTCATCCATGATCAGCAGTTCCGGCTCGTGCGCCATTGAGAGTGCCAATGAGACTTTTGCTTTGCCGCCTTTGGAAAGCGATTTCACTTTTTCGTTGAGTGGCAAATCAAATTGGTGACAAAACTGTTCGAACTTTTTTTGAAACCCGGCTGGATAAAATCCTGACGTAAACCAGCCCGTCTCGGCCACCGTCATCCAATTGTAGAGCGCTGGAGAATCAGGAACGTAACCCACGCGCCGTCGGACATTGATTCCATTGGTTTGCGGATTCATTCCCAGGACTTCGACCGAACCTCTTGTCGGTTTATCCAGCCCCATAATCGACTTGATCGCTGTCGTTTTTCCAGCACCATTCTCACCAAGCAAAGCAAAAACACAGCCGCTGGGAATCTCAAGTGAAACGTTGTTGAGGGCGTACTTTGTACCAAAGACCCGGCTGACGTGGTTTAATCGAATGACTGGATTCATCTTGTTTTCCCGCGGTGACTGAAATCTATTTGGTTCAACGGTTGGAAGTGATTCGCATCAAGGCTGAGTAGTCAGCGTTTTCGTTTCTTTGAGTTTTGAAGTTCCGCATCAACAATCTCTTTTAGCTCTTCGTCGTTCAACTGACTTTGCCGTGCCTCTGCAAACACATCTCGCAAGCGATCTCGGATCACACGGGTTCTTGCATTAACGCATTTTGATTTGGCACCCTTGGCAACTTCGACACCGGTACCCCGAACGGTTTGCAAGATATTCTGATCCTGGAGATCACGAAATGCGCGAGCTACCGTGTTCGGATTAATGGCAAGCTCACGAGCCATTTCGCGAACGGACGGGATCATCTCACCCGGCCCAAGAGAACCCGAAGCGACAGCGAACATGATCTGACGCGAGACTTGCTCGTAGACCGGAACACCATTGCTAGGATTAATTTTGAAGAACATCGAAAAGCAAACCTAACTGGGCATTCAAAAGAAAAATCAAGCGAAAATAAAACGACGCGCGGCAATAACTTTAATCAAACGAATTTAAATCAGCGTCTGAGCAGTGGTAAACTCCGCAAATCTAAAAGCCTCTTCCTTGAGGCCGGAGTGTTCTGCTGTACCACCGTGATAGTACGGTATGCAATGTGGGTTGAGTTGTCAAGCAAATAAATTCGAGGTGGTTTCAGGGAATCAACGGAAAAACGCATGAATGTTGATTTTCCGCAACGACCGGTGCCGCGAACGCCTAAATAACCGGGTTGGCAACCCGATTTGTTTTCTGGCATGGTTTATGCGATGCCTATTGCTTAGACCGATATCAAACAAGGATTAGCCATGTCGCAACACGAATCACCTAATGTGAACGCAAGCCAAAACTCCAGCTTCATTGTTCGAATTATTCGCAGCGGTTCAGTCGCGTTGGCGCTAATCGCATTGGGTTGGGCACTCGGGTTCTGCTAAACGTTTTAACTTGGAGCCACCCCAAAACTTGTGGGCTGTTAACCTAGCCTCAGGCCAGTTGAGCGAGTGGTCTATATTGCTGGCTATCCTCGCCCAAGCCTAACGCCGCCTAACGCCTTCGGCTCAGCTTCAATCCAGCATCTCGGTTTCGAGGCAGGAACTTAGCTCGCATTCGACTTCGAACTTACTGCTCGTAACAAAACCTGAATGCACAGCGAACCATTTTGAAAGCCTGTTGTCATTAACTCCGATTAGATTCGGAATGTTAATTTTGACTTAGCTTTTTTAGATACTTGGGCGACAAAAGAAGACGTAGACAACAGGATCAGGTTGATGCCAACCTGAACGCTCATATGGATACGCTGGGTATCAAGAGCGTTCGCGCATATCAACAATGGTGTGCCGAAAACGGATTCAGTCGCCGATTGAAAAAATCGCAAGCGGATCGTCGCAAGGAACGCGTTGCCGCGGCCAATCGTCAATCCGATCACGAGCATCGTTCTCTTAAACGGGCATCGCTTCCTCACCGAAAAGTCATTGAGAGAATCCTCACCGGCAAGCTCACGCTCGATGACGTTGGCGAAAAACGGCATCGCTCGCTTTGCGCTGCCGTGGGCCGATTTAACCAGCTCAACGAGGAACACCGAGTCGAATCATTAAAAGTGTTTCGGCAGCTTTTTGAGTTGTGCGAAAGTCGCAGAGCCAAATTCATTGGCGGATCACTTCCCTCGAATTTTGCCACGAGAAGTTGTTCCTTCCTCGAAGGACTGGCGTCAGTTGCCGCTTTCTCACATCGCTTTATTCGCCCGCCAGAAACCTGGCAATTTCGAACGCACAACCAAAAACGGCAATTCGACTCGTTGGTCAAGCACTTGTTTGCCGCCTACGAAACACCACGATTCTTTTACAACACTTGGTTTCATCCAAATTTTGAGGTTGGACTCAAACAGCAATCCGCGTTTGTGCACGTCGCCGCTGGCCATAGCATTCGAACTGCTAATATCCCGATTGCCTATTCCAGAACGATGTCGCGACACTTTCTCCTTGCACCAACTGAATGTAGTTTTCCGGAGGCACTTCGTTGGGGGCAAGTCCACGGTCTCGGTGGTGATTCAATTTTGGCTCGAGCGGTCGCGTCGACAGCACTTGGGACCTCTTTCGAACACAATGAATTTTGGCAAACCGTAATCCAATGGTTCATTGACCATCCAATGCTCGACCGCAACTTGTTCGGCGTCATCTACGACTATCTTTACAACCAAAAATTTGGGCCAGACAACGTTCTGCGTTTCGAAGTAGGTCCCGATGGTCGACAACGTCACTTCTTTGAACGTCCAGCTCAACCCAATCTAACGATGAAAGGCCGTACACCTCGCGCCTTGATTCGTGAAGTTGAAAATTGGCATCGTCGACTGCACTTGGTTGGACGCAAATCGACGCTGCAATGGAAACACGCGGACATCGATGAGTTTCGGTTGGTCGAAGGTGAGAAAGAAGAAAAGGTTTGGACGATTCAGCAACTGCTTGGTTCTCAAGCACTTTCTGAAGAAGGTCAAGCC
>CAYMFZ010000037.1:3743-5434 GCA_964389585.1 uncultured Pirellulaceae bacterium
ACATTGCGTGGCGAGCTACGCAAGTTCGTGCAACCGTGGCAAGACGTCGATTTGGACGATGCGTCGCGACTTCAAGCACCATCAGAAACGAATATTGACCGTTGAAGTCCGACTTTGGGATCGCACAATCTGTCAGGCCAGAGGCAAGAACAATCGCATGGCCCAGCCTGCAGAAGTCGACGTCCTAAAACGCTGGGCTCAGGCTGCCGATCTCAAATTCGCAGTTCGGTAGGGCTGGCTGGGCACTTCAATGAGCCCGGCTCGGTTGTGCAACTTATCTTGAACGCAAGGATTGAAATCTCAGATTGAAACTGCTTACCCGTCTGGATCATCTAGCAATTGTTGCAGCCGCTGCCCTAGCTCTGCCTCAAAACGACTTGGCCAAGTTGCATCGATCAAATCAATTCCGATCATGTCTAGTAAATGGACTTGGTCTTTCCGTCGAAACGAAGTCAGTTTCATACGCACCAAAGATTGAAGTTTGACGATTGGAAACTCGCCACTCAAATCTGCGTCCAAGACATCGGGGGTTGGGACTACATCGTGCTGCTTAACTTTCTCATTGGCAAACAAGATATGGATCGCGTCGCGGACTTTCCCATCAGGCTCGTCAAGAAAAAAATCAACGTTCATGGTTTTGCCGTAAACGAATCCGGCTTCTTCGAAAGCCAACTTAATCTCGTCAAAGTCTTCGCGGCGCACAAGAATGTCGACATCTTGTGTATTTCGCACGGCAGCTTCGTCTACTCGTGAAACCCAAGCCGCAACAGCGTTGCCACCTACCACCGCGAATGGAATCTTCGCTTGATTCAATACAGCACAAGCTCGAAGTAAACGTTGTTTAACTTTTTCCACAGCGCGCACCATCCTGTCTAAAGAAACCGGCGGAAGTAACGTCGGGTCGATTCGATTGTCTGGAGTTAGGCTCATGTATTTATTATACCACGTCGGATGCTTAAGAAATTAAAGCTGTCACCCGCGATAGAACTTGAAATGACTGAGTCGTATACTTTGCTTATGAGTTCAAACATTAAGAAAATTGCGACCGACGTAGCCAACGAACTTGGACTTCCCAATCGCCAAGTTCTTTCAGCCGTTGAACTATTGAGCGACGGCAATACGATCCCATTTATCGCTCGATACCGGAAGGAAGCGACCAACAGCCTGGACGAAATTTCGCTGCGTGCGATTCAGGATTCCTTAGAGCGAATCAAGGCGCTAGAGTCACGAAAGTCGACGGTCTTAAAAAGCATTGGTGATCAAGGTGCTTTGACGGAAGAACTGCGAAAGCAAATTGAGATTTGTGGGGACTTGCGCTCACTCGAAGCCATTTACCTTCCCTTCAAACCAAAACGCCGAACCCGGGCGACAATCGCGCGGGAGCGGGGACTTCAACCACTTGCTGATTTACTGTTGAAGCAAGAGCGAATTGGCCAACCGCGTCAAACGGTCCTTAAACGATACGTCGATCCCACTAAGGATGTTCCCAACGCAGAATCCGCGATTGCGGGCGCGTTAGACATCGTCGCGGAAGTCTGGTCAGAAAACGCTGAGTCGAGAACTTGGCTGATCGAACAGTCCAAGAAATTCGGCAAGATCACCTCGAAAGTCAAACGGGGCAAAAAGTCCGCTGACGGCGCGGAGAAATTTGAACAGTACTTCGACCGCCAAGAATCAATCGCCAGAGTGCC
>CAYMFZ010000037.1:5534-15753 GCA_964389585.1 uncultured Pirellulaceae bacterium
CGGCACGGCTTCGCGAGAGACAGATGCGTTTGTAGGCCAGCTCATCAACGAAAACAAATTGTCGGTCACAAAAGTCATGGTCAGCGAGTCAGGTGCGTCGATCTATTCCGCCAGCGACATCGCTTTGAAAGAGTTCCCTGACCTCGATATCACTGTCCGCGGCGCGATCAGCATCGCCAGAAGACTTCAAGATCCGTTGGCCGAACTCGTGAAAACCGATCCAAAATCTATTGGCGTTGGCCAGTATCAACACGACGTGAATCAGGTGCAACTCAAGAAATGTCTCGACCGAGTTGTCGAGTCTTGCGTCAATCACGTCGGCGTTGATTTGAATATGGCCAGCGCTCCATTACTTTCTTACGTGGCTGGGATTGGTCCGAAACTGGCTGAGAACATCGTCGAACACCGAAACTCAAACGGTCGCTTCACGGATCGAAAGCAACTGACTTCTGTGGCAAAGCTTGGTAAGAAGGCGTTTGAGCAAGCCGCAGGATTTCTGCGAATCAGAGACGGTGATCAACCCCTGGATAACTCGGCTGTTCACCCGGAAAGCTATTCCGTCGTTCGGAAAATGGCAAAGCAACTGAAATCGAACCTTAAGACGATCGTTGGAAACGCATCGTTGAGCCAAAAGCTAAACGCCAATGATTTTGTCGACGACCAATTCGGACTACCAACGATTGAAGACATCGTTTCGGAACTGGCCAAACCGGGGCGCGACCCTCGTAGTGAATTCCGAGTGGTCAAATTCAACGACGCCGTCAACAAAGTCGAAGACCTAAAGCCCAACATGGTACTTGAAGGCGTCATCACCAACGTCACGCATTTCGGTGCGTTCGTTGACTTGGGCGTCCACCAAGATGCTTTGATTCACATCTCACAGTTGTCGAACGAATTTGTCTCCGATCCCAGCGCCATTATTTCCGTTGGCGATGTTGTCAAAGTGAAAATCTTGCAAATTGATGCCGCGCGGAAACGCATTTCTGCAACGCGCAAGTTCTAGTTTCGGTGGCAGCCGCGAGCGTACGGCTCGTCACTACCAACTGGGTGCCAGCAGACACCGTCAACTTCCTCGAATCGCACAAGTATTTTGTTTCTCTATTGCAACTTACGACAAAGTGTCGTACAAAAGCGGCTTCCTGTCGTATTTTTTGCCGATCGAGAGTCAACATGGACAACCTCCCCTTAGCCAATGCAGAGTTGGCTGTCATGAAACTGCTTTGGCGATCAGAGAACCCACTGACCGCTCGAGATATTCGGGAGCAGCTCTACCCTGACGAGACGAAATCGCAACATGGAACGGTTCAGCGCTTGCTGCAACGGCTCGAAGAAAAAGAATTCATCGAGCGTGACAAAGAAATCGCCGTTCATTTCTTCTCAGCGTCCGTGACGCATCAGGTTTACGCTGGCCAACAGTTAGAGGCGCTGGCCAACAAACTGACTGCTGGATCTGTTGCACCATTGCTGACTCACTTGTTCGAGCAGAAACGACTATCAAAAAAGGAGATTGGCAGGCTTCGCGAGGTCATTCAACAGTTCGACAATGAGAACAGCAGAAGTCGAAGTAAGGGAAAGAAGAAATGATCGAAATGATTATTCAGTGCTCATTGAGTAACACAGCAATCGCTCTTTCCTTAGCCATTGTCGCATGCATTGTTGGAGCACTAACCAATCGAACTCACCTCGCTTACGGTCTTTGGTTGCTGGTTCTAATAAAGCTGATCACTCCGCCACTTTGGAATGTACCCATGGAGCTACACCTGTCTGACAATTTATTAGCAAATCGGCCACTCACTCAAAGCAACATCGAACCAATAGAACCGACCGCTAGTCAAACAACAGTCGCGTCAGTCGAAGATTCACCAAGTCCAAAGCTGGCAACGCAGGCAACCTCTCGTTTCGATTGGGAATCTTTTACGTTGGCTTTGGCTGCCACTTGGTTCGTTGGATTCGGCGCTACCCTTGTCTTTTCGCTGATGAGAGCGTGTAGGTTCAATCGCTTGTTGGTGTCGACTCTGTCTAAAGCCAGTCCCGTAGTTCACTTGATTGCCGCAAATCTGCAACCAGAATTGCGCATCAAAACGATGCCAGAACTGACCGTAACGTCTGCCAAAATTTCTCCTTTTGTCTGGTGGATGGGTGGCAAGGTGCAGGTTGTCTTACCGCAAAAACTAATTGATGAATTGAATCCCAATCAACTAAGTTGTGTCATCGCGCATGAACTCAGCCACGTAAGCCGCAAAGATCATGTCGTGCGTTGGATCGAATGGCTGTCATGTGTCTGTTGCTGGTGGAATCCAATCGCGTGGTGGGCGCGGCGCAGTCTTCGCGCGTCCGAGGAAGTCTGCTGTGACTCACTCGCGATGAGTAGTTTACGATTGGATTCGAGAACTTACGCCAACTCAATTCTGACCGCCATCGAGTCGTTAGCCACGCCAGATCTTTCCCCGCCGGTCATGGCAAGCGAAATAAATAGTGGCGGGTTCATGAAACGAAGGATTGAAAAAATCATGACCAATTCCATTGAGAATTCGAAGAGTAGCGTTAGAAAAGTGATCTTGTTTTGCATTGCAATAGCGATCATTCCATTGGGACTGGCCCAAGCCCAACAGTCAAATCATTCTTACGACAAAGTCAGCAGGCGCTTGTTGAGGTCAGTAAAAAAAGGAGAAATCACAAAAGTTCAATTTGACGCAATGATGAATGTTCTTCGGGAAAGCAAGCAGCCACTCAATCTCGACGATTGGAAATACTTTCGTGACTTCTCCAATCAAAGTACCGTTCTCTCAAGCACCATCAATCGAGCGAAAAACGCAGCCATAGAAGTTGAGCACTTCAAACGACTAGACAATGCCGGAATCGATACTTTGGACGTGGCCCTCGATGCACAGCGTCGGCAATACCAATCACGGATCAAACTCAACAGCGCGTTGGTAAACTTTGCTTCAGCATATAAAGAGCTAAAAAGCCAAATTCAATCCGCTATCGACAATGGTGAACTCAGCCGTGATTTAGCAATCAAACTTTTGGCCGAAGTAGAGTCCGAATACAAGAATATACGTTCTCGTTTGGATCCGGTAGAATTACCAGTAACGGGCGAGAACAGTGTTTGGCTTGCAAGTAAGAACGCTAATGAAGCGGTCAATGCGCGAGCGGCGGCTTTGGCCACCTGGAACACAATAAAGGAACAATTCGAAAACGGCACGAACGTTACGATTCAACAAGTTGCACAGGCCTCGGAACAGTATCATTTTTTTTCTGCACAAGTTGTTGAGGCACAGTACAACTTGTCAGTTCGCGAATTAAGGGCGAAGAAAAAATCTGAATGACAATTGAAACCTCAATCGTGCTTTTTAATAGAACGTCGTTTGGCATTTGGTCAGCGGCGTTTCTTTTTTGGTGCAAGACGAAGTGGGCTAACGCCAAAGAAGTAGCCGGTTTTCGCCGTTTAAACGCGTTTCTTGAAAAATTTCGACTTTCTTAAATCCAACAGCAAATGAACCTCGTCATATCGGTAGTCCAATGAAAACGACTCCATGAAACAAACTGAACCGACAAACTTCGAGACGGAATCTCATTCTGGCCAACGGCTGGAAACTCTGTTTCATGATGCGCGCGGTGAATTGCTTGGAACGTTGTTTTACCTCATTGGAAATATGGAAGACGCGAAGGATGCACTTCAGGAAACGTTTATTAAGTGCTGGCGGAAACAGGATCAAGTCGAATCCATCGACAACCTCAAAGCCTGGGTATTTCGCATCGCGTTAAACACCGGACGAGACATTCGCAAGACCGCTTGGAAGCGGCGGCGACAGTCGTTAGCGGAGGACGCCATCATGTTTTCGACTTCTGAAAGCCCAGACGCAAGCCTGGAGCGAAGTGAGCAAATCAATCAGCTATCGCAAGCTGTCATGCGGCTACGGCCCAAGGAGCAGGAAGTCTTTTTGCTCAAGCAGAATGGCGGGCTGACTTACGAGCAAATCGCCGAGGCAACTGGATTGCCACTAGGGACCGTGAAGACACGAATGCGTGCCGCGATCAGTCGGTTGAGAGAAACAGTGGGAGGTCAGTCATGAATCATAGCAAGCAACAACTCGAACAATTACTTCTCGAACTTCATTACGGATTGCTGGACGAATCGGAAGAGCATCGCTTGAGACATTTGATCGAGACCGACGCCACGGTAGCGTCGCTTTGGGCAAAAACACTTGGCATGGCGGGACAGTTTGCTGATGCCGCAAAATTGGTTGGCGTCCCAGAGGTTGAGCAAGTCCACTTTGAGGCCGATGCATCCGAGATGAAACGACTTTCTGTATTGGATCCAACCCCGCGTAATTCACGGTCTAATTTGGTTGGTAAAAAACATACGCAATCCGAAATCAACAACTACCCTGCCCCGCCAGTTAAAACAAAAAGTACATCCGATTTTTCGCGCCCGGTTTCAAAGAGTGAGTTTACCAACTCGCATTACCAAAGAAATCGACGCAACTACGGGCGGTTTCTGAAAGCCTTAACCGCGCTTGCGGCGATGCTTTTCTTGGCGGTTTCAGCCGGGTTTTGGTTCAGTGCTCCATCATCGCCAGCGAACGCGATTTTGATTGATGTTCAGTCGGCTGATGACGGCGACTTGCCAAACAGTTTCAATTTTGTGACCAGCCAAATGCTTTCGCAAGCAGGTTCGCTTCGAGAGGTCTCGGCAAGTTTGATGGTTTCTATTCATGCTGGCGGAGCTGTACTTCACAGCGAAAATTTAAAAACCAACGCCTTCGGAAAACTTTCTTATTCAGTTCCGGCTGAGTTAAGACTTCCCAAGAACGCAATGTTACATGTCATATCTAACGAACGAGATGTTCCCGAAAAGACGCTTTTTGTTCCGCTTGAACCGACTCGTTGCATAACGCATTTGAGCATCGATAAGCCGGTCTATCGTCCCGGGGAAACGATTCACTTTCGGTCGCTTTCGCTAGAACGTTACAGTCTAAAGCCAAACATCGACTTGCCGATTCGATTTGAGATGCTTGACCCAAGCGGTGCCGCCGTAACCGGTGCATCCTTGGAAGGCGTCACCGATCGTGGCGTAGGCAACGGCGAATTCAAGATTCCAGCCGGCGCCCCTGGTGGAGAATTCACTCTGGTTGTTAAGAGTCTGGATGGATTCTTTCCTGATGAAAAACGAACCGTTCAAGTCCGCAACTATCGAGTGCCGCGTTTCAAGAAAGATCTCGAATTCAAACGACGAAGCTACGGACCGGGTGATACGGTCGAAGCTGATTTCGAAGCGATTCGTGCCGAAGGTGGAGCTCTCGCCAATCAGCCGATCAAAATCACGGCGACACTTGATGGTGAAGTCGTTCACGAGAGCTCATCGACCACAAACGTGACTGGAAATTGTTCCATCTCATTCAAGTTGCCTGCCCTCATTTCCAAAGGTGGTGGTCAACTGTCTGTTGCAATTGATGATGGCGGCACGCAAGAAGTTCAATCGAAAACGATTCCAATTCAATTGGGCAAAGTCGCCGTTGATTTCTACCCTGAAGGTGGCTACCTCGTGGGTGGTTTGTCGAATCGAGTTTACTTCTCGGCTCGTAATCCGTTGGGCGAACCGATTCACATCGCGGGAGAGATCCAAGACCGATCAGGAAAACGGGTTGCCAAACTTGAAACTGTCCGAGATGGAATGGGACGATTTGAATTCGCGCCTAAACCGGGCGAGCGATATTCTCTCAAGGTCACAGAGCCGGTCGATGTAATCAACAGTCCGCGACTGCCGAAAGTCGTGTCAGGACTGCCGGTTCTGTCGACAGGCGACGGGGTTTTCACATCCGACGAGAGCATCAAGTTTGAAATTCAGTCATCCCAGACGCGAGATATCGTTGTCCAAGCGGCCTGTCGTGGAAAGTTGGTTGCGAATCAAAGCCTTCAGCTTCAACCGGGGAAATCGACGCTAGAGATTGAGCTTCCTCAAGCAGTTGAAGGGGCGATTCGGCTAACGATTTTGGACGCTGGCAAACAAAGCGTAACTCAACAAGGCAGAATTCAGATTGGTTCTCCCCTAGTCGAGCGACTGGTTTACCGCGAATCGCAGCGCAAGCTAACGGTGAAGCTGGACGAAACGGCTTCATCACTCGAACGAAGCCCGGGCGAACCCGTTCGCGTTTCGCTTGCCGTCTTTGACGAGAACGGAAAACCGACGCCGGCGGTTTTAGGTGTAGCAGTTGTGGATGACGCGGCGTTAAGTCTTGAGGAAAACGAACGGCCCGAGATGCCCACTCATTTTTTGCTTACAAGTGAAATTCAGAAACCAGAAGACCTTGAACATGCGAACTTTTATCTTTCAGGAAGTGATGAGTCTCGCGAGTCGTTGGATCTACTGCTTGGAACCCAAGGGTGGCGCAGGTTTGTGAACAGCGGTGCCTCGCTTCTGACTGACTCCGAATCTGTGTTGCCAACCGAGGGATTCAACGAGCAGTTGGCCCGACTGATCGAACTGGATGGAAAATCCAGCGAGCAGGTCAGGCTTGGCAATGTGGAGATGGTCAATCAGGATTGGCGATCTTATTCCTCGGAAGTTTCATTCCATTGGCGAAGGTATCGGGCGACGCTCACGTTTTGGATGGCGCCTCTGCTGTTGCTGATGCTCATCATCTACCTCATGCGGCCGAAGCTAAATTTGGCGACGAGTGCTGGGCTATTGCTGGTTGTTTCTGCTTGCATGGCAGGAATTTCCGGTTGCGGTCAAGCAGCTCCGCATGGCGATGTCGCGTTTGAAAAAGTAGCCACTGAAGCGCCTGCTTTTAGCGCCAAGAAACAGCAAGAAGCACCGCCAATGGCTGATGCGTTTTTTGATGACGATATCAATGCGGAATTTGGCGATGAGGTTCCGGATATGAACGCCATGTTTGGTGGTGGTCGTATACCAGGTGAAAGACCTGCAACTGCAAAATTCGTCCCCAAGCCATCGAAAAATGTCAGGATCGTACATCACGATCCAACCGACGAAGCCAGATTTGTAGATTCTCTATCGAGTGACGGTGAATCGGAACCTGGATTTGAATCCAAAACGATGTCCGGAATTCCGCAAACCAAATTGCAACAACTCTTGCAAGCCCGTGGCTTGAATTCAAACGATCTAGCCGGCCAACTACTTGATGAACTTCGATTCCCCGTTCGTGAGTATGCTCACCAGCATGTTTCAACGAAGCCGAATGTTCGTGAAGACTTTTCAGAAACACTTTGCTGGCAACCGCTTTTGATCACCGACTCGCAGGGCAAGGCATCCATTCGCTTTGATCTATCAGATTCTGTCACGACTTTCAAAGTGATTGCAGATGTCCATTCGAGCGACGGACGTTTGGGAACGGGCGGGGGCGAATTGGTCTCGAGAATTCCGCTTCAAATCGAACCAAAGATGCCATTGGCGGTTACCGATGGAGACCGAATTGACTTGCCAGTCGCTTTGATCAACGCAACTAACTCCGAGTTGCCCGTTGAACTTTCGATCAAAGCAGGTGAAGCGTTCGAAATTGTCGGACCTTCAAGTCTCGAAAAGAACTTGACCAAGCAAGAGAGAACTCGCGGTTATTTCGGCTTGAATGTCGTAGGTGGATCGAGCGGTCCCTCTGGTTCAATGATTGAGTTGACTGGAACCAGCGATTCGCTTTCCGATTCAGTTCGCAAGCCGATCGAGGTCACGCCCTCCGGCTATCCAATTCGCGAATCGGTTTCGGGAGTCCTAAACGAAAAAGTTAGCGTGATGCTGCCGATCCCAAGTGATGCCAGTTCCGGTTCGTTGATTCCCGGTTCGTTGATTCCCGGTTCGTTGCAAGTCACCTTGAAGGCGTACCCTTCTCCACTGGCTGATTTGCTGGCGGGTGTCGAGAGCATTCTGCGAGAACCGCACGGATGTTTTGAACAGACTTCGGCGACCAATTATCCAAACACGATGGCACTTCAGTATCTCGAAACAAACAGATTGGCCAATCCGCGAACGACACGTCGTGCAAAATCGCTGCTTGAAAAAGGCTACTCAAAACTTGTCAGCTTTGAATGTGACAAGCTTGGCTATGAATGGTTTGGATCTGATCCTGGTCACGAAGCACTCTCCGCATTTGGCTTGCTTCAATTCAATGACATGGCTCGTGTGATGAAAGTTGATTTAGAAATGGTGGCTCGAACCCGTTCATGGTTATTGGATCGCCGCAACGGAAAAGGCGGATTCAAACGCAACACTCGTCACTTGCATGTCTGGTCGGTTAAGCAGCAAATCGTTGACGCTTATGTGTTGTGGGCTTTGACCGAATCCGATTTAGCGGCGGGTAACCCGCAGCGAAGTGCGACCGAATTGCTGACTGAACTCAATCAACTGAACAAAGTTGCTCGCGAGTCGAACGATCCTTATCTAATCGGTTTGGCGGCGGCTTCGATGTTGAATGTTGATCGCAATGCCGATGGAATACTCTTGCTCGACAAGTTAGTTGATCTTCAAAAAGATTCTGGCGAACTCAACGGAGCGACAACGGTCACGCAAAGTGGTGGTATTTCAAAGAACGTTGAGACGACTGCGATCGCGATTTTGGCTTGGTCAAAACGTTCGGCCGAGTACTCGTCAGCAACCAAGGCTGCGGCACAGTGGTTGACGAAAAACAGGCGAGGCAACGGCGGGTTTGGATCGACTCAGGCGACGGTGTTGGCTTTGAAGGCCCTTGTTGCCTATTCCGAAAACGCACCTGCTGCGGGATCCGGAAGTATTTTGTTTGTGAAACAAAAAGGAAAAGTCATCGGCCAAGTCCGATTGCCAGAAGACGCAAAGAATGGTTCAGTCGTTGAACTTACGGGGCTGGGTGATGCGATCGACCCAAGTGATTCCACACTCGAAATCTTCGCCGATGGCATTGAGCGGTTGCCGTTCTCAATCGAAGTGCTTTATCACTCTGCGAAACCGCCGTCCGACGATCGTTGTCCACTAGAGTTGACAACGGAATTCCAAGACGTTGACAAGGGAATCGTAGAGGCTGGGAAAGTCATCCGAGTGAAGTCTGTGTTGCAAAACAAGACTGATCAAGGGCAGCCAATGACGGTCGCGACAATTGGACTTCCTGGTGGCGTCGAACCAAGGGTAGAACAACTGAATGAACTGCGTGAAGCTGGAACGGTTGACTTCTACGAAATTCGACCGCGAGAAGTGATTTGCTATTGGCGAACGATTAAGCCAAGCGAAACGAAGACGATTGAATTCGACGTAACGGCAGAGATTCCAGGTAAGTACACCGGACCTGCGTCGCGGGCGTATTTGTACTACACTGCCGAACAGAAAGTTTGGACGAAGCCGTTGTCGATTGAGATTGGTAGGTAGCTTTTGGTTCGTGACCGTCAGCAGCCTACGACGTGATGTAGGCGTTCGCCAGCGCGTTAAGAAGTCGGATCATGCAGGGGTGGATCTGAATAACGCAGAAGGGCAATTGACGATCCTGAATGCTCTGTGGCTATGAATTGTGGCATTTCACTACGTGAAATAGCGCCAAACCTGATGCGAAGCGAAGGTTTCGATTTGTGTTTTTGTGATGCAACAACTCTTTCGCTTCGCTCGGATTTGAAGCTCGTTCACGGAGTGAACGGCCACAATGTTTGACCGAACCAATTTTATGATCTTTCTGAACTCTTAGTTTCAACCTCAATTGTTCGACAACAAATAGAAGCATGCAATTAGATCCAGCCAGTGAAGATCCGACCGTCGTCTACTCGACCATGATTCGAGCAATCACGCCGCGGCCAATCGCTTGGGTCTCAACGATTTCAAATAATGGCATCACCAACGTCGCGCCATTTAGTTACTTCAACGGCATCTGCAGTGATCCGGCTGCTGTTATGTTTTCACCAGTCAATCGACCAGACGGTTCAAAAAAAGACACCGTTCGAAATATTGAGGTCAACGGGCAATTTGTGGTCAACGTCGTCCCATTCTCCTCCGCACAGATGATGTTTGACTCCGCAGCCGACTTTGATTTTGAGACCAGTGAATTTGATGAACTTGGACTAACAACTCAACCAAGCTCTCGCGTGAAACCACCAGGAGTAGCTGAATCCCCAATCCAATTCGAATGCGAACTGATTCAAATCGTCCCAGTCGGCGAAGGCCCATTGGCTGCTAACGTCATCATCGGAAAGATTCTGTTGATGAATATTTCCGATGAAGTGCTGGATGAACGGGGCAAGATTGATG
>CAYMFZ010000037.1:15763-19942 GCA_964389585.1 uncultured Pirellulaceae bacterium
AACTAGACTTGATCGGACGGATGGGTGGCCGATCCTATTGCCGGACGACCGATCGTTTTGATCTCAACCGATCGACTTAGTTGATAAAGCAAAAATTGCGACCGCCTCTTGGTCCGACCCTAATTGGTTTAACCTTAAGGCGATTTGTCTTTGGATGCTTTTAGTTTCTTAAGCATCTCAATCCCACCAGTATTGCCGGGGTTTAGCTCCACGGATTTTTCGTAGTTCTTGATCGCTTTGGATATTTCACCCTTCTTTGCAAACCCTTCGCCAAGACTATCCCAAACGTTAAATGAATTTGGGTACAAGATCGTATTGATTCGAAAAACACGCATAGCGAAATCCGTTTTGTTTTCACCAATCAAAGAATATCCTAGATTGTTGAGGACCTCTTCTTGAACCGACTTTTGCTTCGAATTCGATTTGAACGCTGCGGAATACGCAGAGACCGCTTTTTCAAACTCACCTGATTCAAGCAGTTCGATGGGAAGTTTTTCGCCCTCTGCCAGCTTTTTTCCAACGATAACAAGGTCGGCGTCTTCTTCATTCGGCAATTGAAAACCGAATTGAGACAAGCCGGTTGATGGGTTGGTTGAAAATCGAATCGCGTGAGGTTCGGTTCGCTGGACAAACTTATCTGGGGCGACGCAAATCAATTCTTGAGGCGGCATCCCAAATTCTTGCAGGAATAGTTTCCCGTCATCCGCAAAAATCTTGATCAAATCGCCCCGTTTGTTGTAGCGTCCGACAATCTTCTCGGTGTCGGATGAACTAACTTTGAGTGGTTCGTATTCCTGTACCACGTTTGCCCATTGATAGGCCCAAGCAACAGAATTCATTACTTCGTCGATGAACGGAGGCTGATTGGCATTGGTCAATACTACGACTCCGTAGCCGTTGTCACGATGCGATTTGAAGTCGCTTGAAAATCCTTCATTCCAACCACCATGCCCAAAATAGAATTCCTCGCCAGCGGGATCTGTGAAAATTCCCAAGCTTTCGTCGATCATTCGTCTAGCCATTTTTTGTGACAGAACTTTGTCGCTGTCGCCTCGATAGGCCAACTGTAGCTCGATAGCGAACTTTGCGAGATCCTCGGCGGTAGTCCAAAGTCCTGCTGGCGCCATTTCCGGATAGGTATGTCGCTTACCTGCCACCATGCTTCCATCGGGCAAGTATCCAGTCGCTGCCTCGACAATTCTCTCAGCAGAAAGCGGTTGTTGGAACGTACTGTGTGTCATACCTAATGGCTCAAGCACAGACTCTCGCATGATTTTTGGAAAGGACTTTTTCGTTTGGTCCATCATCATTTGCTGCATCACGCAATAGCCACCTCCAGAGTATCGAAAGCTACCACCGGGAATTTTGTCTACTCGGATGGCGCCGGAATTAGCCGGTGGTTTTCCATCAAGCAGCTCAATCAACGTAGGCACTTTTTGATCCGGTCGGTAGCCAAGAAATCCGTGAACCGTCAGTCCACCTTTGTGGCTAACTAAGTGCTTCAAAGTAACCGGTTGCTTTTTCGTGAATTTGTTTTCGGGCAGTTTCCAAGACTCAAGGTAGTCGTTCACGTTGGAATCAAGCCCGAACAACCCTGTCTCGACCATCCGCAGCGCTGCGGAGGCCGAAACAGGCTTGCTGATCGAAGCGCATTGAAACAAGGTTCCTTTGACAACTGGTTCTTGGGTATCTCGATCCTTCACTCCATATGTTTTTGACCAAGCGATTTTGTGATCTTTAATGACGGCGATACTCATTCCAGGTACGCCATAGTGTCGCATCCGCTCTTCAATCGACCATGTCGGTTCGCCTTTAATTCGATTGATGTTTGCCAGACCGTTTTCGACCTTTTCGATAAGATCTACCGTCTCGGTTTGTGCATGAGAGTTCTTGTCAAACCAACAACTCGCCAATGCGACTAACACGACGATGACAAAGTACTTTTTCATTATTCGTTTACCTGGGGTGGTTCTACTTGATCGAGAACACTTGCCAAAATTTGATTTGACCAGGAATCGACCAAGTCATAAGCGCGTTTTGTTCACGGTTTGGAAACGCTTCATTTCAATTAACTACACTTTGAAAACACCAAAATCTTACGCGGAATCTTTTCGAAAACGCAATAATCCTTTGATTTCTTGCCCAGCATTTACCAATCGAATTTATTAGGTTCATTCGAACGGCGATGATTGACCAAGCTGGTGGTCGATTCGTCGGTCGCAATTTAAGATCTTTGAATGAATACGAATTCTGAATATGAAAAGTTTGCCCCAATCTGGAGACCAACCGAGCGCGAACTCAACCATTCCAATGTTGCGGTTTGGATGCGTGAACTGGAACACGAATGCTATGCAGAGTTTCACACCTGGTCTTGCTCCAATCGAAGCGAGTTTTGGAAGCAAGCCATTGAGCGTTTGGGAATCGTCTTTCGAAAGCCAGCGGAGCAGATACTCGATTTCTCTCAAGGGCCGGAACAGGCAGCTTGGCTGGTCGGATCGACTTTGAATATTGCAGAAAGTTGCTTCCAAGCCGATGAAAACGACGTGGCGATCCTGGCTCAAAAACCAGATGGCCCAATCCGCTCAATCACTTTTGGTGAATTGCGGCGACGTGCAAATCAAGTCGCCAATAGCTTGGTAGATGCCGGTTACAAAGTCGGCGATGCGTTTGGTGTGGTAATGCCGATGACCGATTGGTCAATCGCGATCTATCTGGGAGTTGTGTTAGCGGGTTGCAACGTTGTTTCCATTGCGGATAGTTTTGCGCCACCTGAAATAGCGACGCGGTTGGAAATCGCGGGGGCGAAAGCGGTTTTCACCTATGACCACCAAGACCGTGCGGGCAAACAATTACCACTTTTTCGACGCGTTGCAGAAGCCACGAAAATTCCTGCAATTGTTTTAAGCACCAACGATGTATTAAGCACGGACATTCGCAATCAAGACCTTTGTTGGTCAGAATTTTTTGTCGACCGGGATGAATTTGAGGCGATCGAATGCACTGTTCAGGAAACGATCAACGTTTTGTTTTCTTCGGGAACAACTGGTGATCCGAAAGCGATTCCGTGGAGCCATCTTACGCCGATCAAATGTGCGATCGACGGGTACTGTCATCAGAATATTCAACCGGGTGACGTTTGCGCATGGCCAACGAATCTTGGCTGGATGATGGGCCCCTGGCTGATCTTTGCGAGCCTGATCAATAAGGCGACCATCGCACTTTACGAAGACGCACCGATGGGTGAGGGATTTGGCAAGTTCGTTCAAGACGCCGGCGTGACAATGTTGGGCGTGGTACCTACGATCGTCAAAGCTTGGGAGTCGTCGAGGCAACTAAACGACTTCGATTGGTCGAAGATCAAAGTCTTCAGCTCGACTGGCGAAAGCTCTCAAGTCGAAACGATGAAGTACCTGTCTTCACTGGCCAACGATAAACCAATCATCGAATATTGTGGCGGCACGGAAATTGGCGGGGGTTATGTGAGTTCGGTTGTCGTGCTGCCCAACGTTCCAGCCGCCTTCAACACGCCAGCCGTTGGATTGGATTTCGTGTTGGTTGACCCAGAGACTGGCAAGCAAGCCGATGAGGGCGAGGTTTTTTTAGTCCCTCCGTCGATTGGCTTGAGTAGTCGATTGGTCAATCGCGACCACTTCGAAACCTACTACGCCAACACGCCGGAAATTGAAGGATTTGGAAAACTTCGACGACATGGCGATTACTTTCGTCGGTTTGAAACAGACTCTGGAGCTGTTTTCGTCGCGGGCGGGCGGGCAGATGACACGATGAATTTAGGTGGCATCAAAGTCAGTTCAGCCGAAATTGAACGTGTGCTTAATCAAGTTGATGGCGTGTCCGAAACGGCGGCGGTGGCTTTGGCTAAAGACGGTGGGCCTGCGAGATTAGTTGTGTTCGTCGTTGCGGAAGAAACGAAACCGGCAAAGGCAGAGTTGCTTGCGGCCATGAACTTGTTGATGAAGAAGCAGCTTAATCCACTGTTTAAGATTCGATCAATCGAGATTGTGGAATCTTTGCCCCGAACGGCGTCTGGTAAAGTGATGCGTCGGAAGCTGAGAGATAAGTTTGGTTCCTAAACCGCTGGTAATTGAACATCGAAAGAGTCGAAGAAAAGGGACAGGGAAAGCGCCGGGCTAAACCGGTTTGGAGTAGAGAATGAAAGAG
>CAYMFZ010000038.1:0-8152 GCA_964389585.1 uncultured Pirellulaceae bacterium
AAGGTTCTTCGCGTTCCGATCAGGGAAGCAAGGCAATATCACTGCGCCGTCGAGCGAGAACGCAGAAGATCTGCCTGCCGTGAAACTCGGAGTTCGTCAGCGCTGGCAAACAAAACGAGGTGCGCCGGGGCGCGAACGGATCATTGACTGGATCTCGTTGGACATGCAAACGATTTTGTTTCCCGAAGCTGATCGCGATAACAATGGAGCGGACTTTGGAATGTTCGACTACGATTTCCGTTGGCATGTTGGCGATCGGTTGTCGTTGGTTTCCGATGGCTATTTCGATTTCTTCTCGCAAGGATTGCGCACCGCGAGTTTTGGTGCGAACATGGGAAGACCAGAAGTTGGCAATGCTTATGTGGGGTATCGAATGATTGAAGGCCCAATTAGCAGCAACATTCTCTCCGCGGCTCTCACCTATCGAATGAGTGATAAGTGGGGCGTTAAAGCGGGTGGCCAGGTCGATTTTGGCGAGACGGGAACGATCGGCCAGTCGTTGAGCTTCGTCTACATCGGCGAGTCGTTCTTGTGGCAGTTCGGTTTGAACTACGACGTCAGCCGAGACAATCTGGGATTCAGATTTGGGTTTGAACCACGGATTACGAGTAAGCCAAGGTTATTCAGACCAGGCGGCGTCGCAATTCCGCCAGCAGGCTCGAGATGGCTTGAGTAAGTTCGGTTTGGCAAAAACCGAGAGGTTCTTCTCAATCCTACTCTTAATCTTAATCTTAAAATTCTACTCCGCCTTCACGTGGCGTCCTTCCTCTCGAGTCCAGTCGAGTGTCTGACTGGAACATCACGCAATGAAGTGTGGATGACTCACGCAGAGCCGCGGAGGCGCAGAGATTTTTGAACTTTGTGTTCTTTCTTTTAGTGTTTTCTGTTTTCTCTCTGCGTCTCAGCGGCTCTGCGTGATCTTCTTTTTCGCTTGATATTCAGAGTTCGAACTCGACACGGGGAAAACAGGGGCAGCGATAAGAAGGAGTATGATTAAGATGAAGAGTAGGAGTAAGAGACGCGTTCGTTTCACTCGCGCGTTGAAAAACCCGTCGTAACTGATTTCTCAATTAGACGGGCTGCTGCGATGTGAATTGTTGACAGTCACTTTACACGACTGTTTTGTTGCCGGTTTCGAATCGTGCTGGTTTCGCCGCTCAAAATTGAGCTAGGTCAAAACACAGGATCAAAACTGGTTTTCGAAACCTATCGACCTACCGGTTACGCTGTTCTTCAGCGCGAGCCTGTTTCAAGGCTTCGGCTTCGCGGGCGAGTTTAAACTCAGGTCCCTTGGCGAAGTACTGGACATCGTCTTTTAGATAATAGGCGCTAGGAAGTGTCTGTCCGGCGACGCTCATTTGGCAACCGGTTGACGCAACTGCGGCGACGATTGACGCGCCACATAGTACTAGACTTAGAGTTCGGGATTTCATTCGAGCATACATCAGTTGGGAAACTCCTGTATCGGTGCCACGGATTCCATATCACAGCAATCACGTCCGTGGGATAACCGTCACAAACTTTATCGTCCCGACGGCTGGTAGACTTTGGAGCAATTGCAGAAAAATCCGTACAACCGAACTGGCTTAACACCAATCGAGCTTCAAACACCCCAAACTACCGACTGAGTGGGGCTTTGGGTTGAATGGCGCGACAGGCGAAGACGAAAGTGTCCTGCCGGTTACCAATTAACGTTCGCTTTTTAAGCCTTGAAATTCAAAGTGATAGCAAATTTGTGGGAGGAGAGACCACTTTTGAAACTGAATCCGTCGAAAATGAAAAGGTATGCCTACCCGAATCGGAGGGGATGAGCAGGCTTGTTCGTTTCGAAATTGATTTGACTGTTCCCAAAACAGAACGGCTACAATTCATTCGCGAGAACATTACGTTCGTTCTAGATGATTGTTCGAACTGATTGCCACGGGGTGTTTTAAACGCTTGGAGTCCAAGAGATGCCGCAGTCCAAATTTCGAATTTGTCAAACCGCGTTTTTGTTCGCCGCCGTTGTTTTCGGTTTGATGCTATCGAGTTCAGCCAACGCTCAAGGGCGATTACCGAGGGCTGACTATTACAACAACTACGGAATTAACGCGCCCTATTTTCAAGCGGACTACCTTGACGCCGGAAAGTCGTTTCAGCGCGGGTACAACCGGGCTTACAAGTTTGGAAATCGTCGGCATCTCGATTCGATCTGTCATCTGACGATGATGGGTGAGTGTTACTACCACGTTGGTAACTATGCGGATGCGGTAAATCAGTACGAGCAAGCGTTAGCGCTTTACCTTTCCTACCAAGCCGAAAACTGGCAGAGACGTGTTCGCATTCCGCAGCAGATTCAGGCCAACAGCGGCGCGTTTCAACAATCAAAAGTGAATTGGGGCGTCCCACGTCGCAACTCCGTGCCAGCGAGGCTTCCCAATTCGTTTGGCATGTTGTTCGGCCAACTCGATTCAGAGCGAACGCTTCAAGAAGGGGGCGTGGTTCAAAACGCAGAAATCTATAAGGTCGACGTTGTTGAAATTATGCGATGCACCGCCCTATGCATGCATCGACGTCGCGTGATCAAGGGCGCGATCGCCAAGTACGATCCATTCACCGATCAACTGGTCAGCGGACTTTCGGTTTCGGGTGCGGGAAACGGTTCGGTCATGGGGGCGTTCAACGGCGTCTTGTTGGGAATCGCTTATGCCTCGATGGAGGAATGGGAGAAGGCGGCGAGGATGCTGACTTCTTCGCTCCAACTCAAAGGCATGGATCACGCGCTCAAGCCCGTCGCGATGGTGGAGCTCGCCCAACTCGCTTTGAAAACGGAGCGATACGCTGAAGCGGGTACCTTGGCGATGGAGGCAAGTCTGGCCGCCGGTGTTTACAGCCAATACGATCTGGTTGAAGAAGCACTCGGAATTGGCACGACCGTTCATCTGATGCGAGCCAAATCAGCCTATCCGCCTTTGGAAAATGCAATCCTTTGGGCAAAAGCCAACAAAGCCCGAATGCTTCAGGCTTCGTTGATCGTCAAGCTCGCCGAGTGTTTGGCTGAGGCCGGTGACTCAAAAGGTGCTTCGTTTGTTTTGCGACAAGCCAGTGGTCCAATCAACAATCGAAACTCGTTGCCCAATGCGGTCGTCAGTGCGCGACTTAAGTACGTGGGCGCGATCACGCAGTTTCTTGATGGAAATTTTCGGGGGGGGATGTCGAGCCTAAGTGCGTCTTTGCAGCATTTTCAAAAGGGCTCAAAGTGGCTTTACCAGCTCAGATTGGCTGATCAATTGGTTGCCAAAGGTAGCATCACGGAGCGGCAGGCTGATTTGCTTTATTCCGCATTGCTACGTGATCCGACGGATCAAGATTGGAAACGGGATCCGATGGAAGCAATCGCTTTTCTCGCATCGCCGCATGTAGGCTCGATGGAAGTCTGGCTCGATGTGACGGTCAATCGTCTCAATCACAAACAGGCGTTAGAAGTCAGCGAGCTAGTGCGGCGGCATCGATTCTTTTCTTACTTGCCGTTTGGCGGGCGGCTCATGGCGTTTCGCTGGATGATTCATGCTCCCGAGGAAGCGCTCTCGGCCAACGCACTTGCGCAGAGAACGAATTTTCTCAATACGAATCCGGTTTACAAAAAGCTCTACGACCGAGCGAACCAAATTCAGCGAGAGTTGGCGACACTGCCGTTGAAACCCGCAAGCAAGACACCCGAAGAACATCAGCAAGGTGAATTGTTGAAAGAGTTGGCTTCGATTTCCGATACGCAAGAAGCGATTTTGGCGAGCCTTGCATTGCGAAGAGAGCCTGCGGAGATGGTGTTTCCGCCACAGATTAAGACTTCGGAATTGCAGGAGTCGCTTTCGCCTGAACAGCTCGCGCTCGTTTCGATTGCAACGTCCAAAGGCTACCACATTTATCTGCTGACTAATCAATCGATTCAGTACGTCGGGCTGAGCGATGGTCGACAAGTCTTGCGAGGTGTGGGTGGACTGCTGAAAGATGCCGGCCTGATGGATTCGGCTTTGGATATCAAAACGCTTGAGGAAACGAAATGGAAGGAAACGGCACGCGAGCTGAAACTGAAATTATTTGGAGATGGAAGTGACGAAGTTTGGCCCAAATTTAAAGAGTTGGTAGTCGTGCCCGATGGCGTGCTTTGGTATTTGCCTTTTGAAATCCTGCCCATTGGCGAAGGCGATGAGGAAAAGTACTTAAGCGATATCGTCAACATTCGCTATTCGCCAACTTTGTTTCTCGCGTTTGGACCGCAGCGTCCAGCCCTGCCTATTGAGCGTTCCGCGTTTGTCACCACGCGATTTCACCAGCGTGGCGCGGCGGGTTTGGCAACGGACGAGTTTGCGACGTTGCTGAAGACGATGCCTGATGCCATCCAATACGACAAACAAATCCGCGTGCCATCGAACTATTTGATCGCGATGATGGACCAACTTGTGATCTGGAGCGAAATAAAGTCGTCGAAAAACCTGCCGTTGGCAATGACGCCGATTCAGTTGGATCAGAGCAAGATTGGCAAGACGTTGGACAACTGGATGGCGCTTCCATGGAAGGGGCCGGAGCATATCGTGATGCCAGGCTTTCACTCAGACGGCGGATCAGGAATGCGTGGAAAGCTTAATGGCAAAGATCTGTTCTTGACTTCGATGGCTTTCATGGCGTCCGGTTCGCGAACGGCATTGATCAGTCGCTGGGCAACGGGCGGAAAAACGAGTTTGTCTTTGACGGCGCAGTACGCATCGAACTTGGGAAAAGACGGATCAGCGAAAGCGATTCTCGACGCACGGCAGGCGACTCGCGAATTGGATTTGGATTATGAGAACGAGCCACGTGTTCGCTCGAAAAAGTCAGACGCCGTTTTGAAGGCTGAGCATCCTTTCTTTTGGGCATCGCACATGTTGTTGGGAATTCCTGACAACCGACCAACCGAAACAGATGATCCTGATTCAGATGAAGTGGTGGATGGAATGGCAGGCGATGCAGATGTTGCCAAGGACGCAGCGGACGCAGACGCGGACAAGGGTGCGATGAAAGATGTAAAAGTCGATGACGCTAAAGATGCCGAAGTGAAACCAGAGGACGCGGGCGCCGCCATCGACGATGAAGGCAACGTTGCGAAAAAAGCTGAAGAAGCAAATACGGTTGAGAAACCAGCGGTTGTAAAGCCTCTTCCAAAATCAGAGACGAAGAAGGAAGAAAAGCCTAAAAAGAAACCCGTGGTTCGGTTTGGAACCAAGCCGAAAAAAGATAAATAACAGAAACCAGGTAGTATTAGATAAATAGTAGAGGACATTTCAAAATCTAGAAAGTCGTGGATCGCTCCGTCGGTCCAACGCGATTAACAGCGTAAGACCGCGGAGCGGTCAACGACATTGGGTTTCAAACGCGCGCCGTTCGTAGTAATCGCATTTATGCGGTTTAGCCGCTTCAGCGGTTGGAAATTCTGGCTTTAGCCATGATGAATTTGTTTCCGCCTGTTAGCACGACTGGGTGAAACCTAGAAAGACTCGAACCTAGCAAGGCAAGCCCGATAAATCGAGCTACTACAAACCTTCAAGTGGTGTCTGGTCTAGCAGTGACATTCGTGTCCAGTTTTAATTTTGAAGCTCGGGCGTTCGATTAAACCGTGAATCATTCTGGATTTCTACGGTTCTTCCCGATTCAACATTCGGGATTAGAATGTCGGCTTCTTTAACACATGGAAACCAACGTGAGTACGCTTCAATCGTCTGTGCCTTCAGGCCGCATCCACGAAATTGAATCGCGAGTTTCGAAATCGGAAGTCAATGCCGATGGGGATTACGTCGTGTATTGGATGATTGCATCGCGGCGAACCGAATGGAATTTTGGGCTGCAGCGTGCCGTCGAGTGGGCGAAAGAACTTAAGAAGCCGCTGGTCATTTTTGAAGCGCTGCGGTCGACCTACCAATGGAACAGTGATCGAATTCATGCGTTTGTCATTCAGGGAATGGCGGACAATGCTCGAAAACTTTCTCGACGCAGCGTGACTTATTACCCCTACGTGGAACCGAAGGCTGGAGATGAGCGCGGCCTCTTGAAAGAGCTGACGGCCAAGGCATGCGTGGTCGTCAGTGATGACTTTCCTTGCTTCTTCCTGCCTCGGATGGTCAAGGCGGCCGCGCGTCAGATCCCCGTCAAGTTTGAATTGGTCGACTCAAACGGGCTTTATCCGATGCGGGATACGGATCGTGTTTTTTCTCGGGCCTATGACTTTCGTCGGCATCTTCAAAAAACATTGCTTCCGCATCTTGCCGAAGTTCCGAAACAAGATCCGTTGAAAGGTGCGCGGCTTCAAAAATTGGAATCGCTTCCCAAGAAACTTCTCAAACGATGGCCGGCAGCGGATCCGATTGAATTATCAAAAGATCTACCAACTGAGCTTTCCAAATTCGCTATCGATCACGATGTCACTGTTTCCGACACTATCGGTGGAGTGGACGCTGGGAGAAAGCGAATTGATTCCTTCCTCAATAGTAAGCTCGACAACTATTCCGAATCTCGAAACCAGCCAGAGAAGATGATGACAAGTGGGTTGTCACCCTATTTGCACTTTGGGCACGTGTCGGCATTCGAAATTTTTGATCGTGTCGTGAAAGCGGCGAACTGGAGTCCGGATCTGGTTGCCGAAAAAGCGAAGGGAAGTTCCAGCGGTTGGTGGGGGACCAGCGAGGCAGTCGAGTCATTTCTGGACGAGCTGATTACCTGGCGCGAATTGGGCTACAACATGTGCGTCAATTTGGACAACTATACCGAATACGAATCACTTCCCGAATGGGCGCAGAAGACTTTGCGTGAGCACGCGAAAGATAAACGAGAGTATCTGTATTCGGATGACGAGTTTGAGTTTGGAAAGACTCATGACCGACTTTGGAACGCTGCCCAATGGCAATTGGTGACAACCGGAATCATTCACAACTACTTGCGAATGTTGTGGGGTAAAAAGATTCTTGAATGGTCAAAAACTCCCCAAGACGCACTTGCGACCATGATTCATCTGAACAACAAGTACGCTTTGGACGGTCGCAATCCCAATTCATACAGCGGGATATTTTGGGTACTTGGTCGTTATGATCGTGCTTGGGGTGAACGGCCGGTGTTTGGGAAGATCCGATTCATGAGTAGCGACAACACGGCTCGAAAAGTTAAAGTCAAAAACTACATCGAGATGTACCATCCGCCTTCCCCACAAAAGCAGCTTTTTAGCTGATTCTGCGAGTGCGAACGCATTGTGGCTGAAGTTAATGTGCATTTGAGAACGGACGATCGTTCGAAAATCCATGTTGGCGACTGATTTCTATTGATTTACCGCCCGTATTCTTTCAAACTGACAGCAGTTACCACGCGGATGGCATGGAAGTTGTCGCGACGGGCCGCCTACCTCAGCTCATGGAAGAACAATGCTTCGAATCATTGTCCTGTTTCTTTTTTGCGTATCAATCGTTGGCGTTACCCCGCATCAAGTAAATGGTGTGCTGGCGATTTCAAATGCGCCGCCCGACACGCTGGTGATTTGTCCCAAGCAATTTCAAGCTGCGATTAGGAATTGGATTGACTATCGGGCCAAGCAAGGCCATGTCATCGAAATGATTGCTCCTGCCAAGACTTCCGAAGCAATCAAGAAACAGATTCGAGACGTCGCCATTCGAGGTGCCCTCAAGAATGTCTTGATCGTTGGAGATTCTGGCGACAGACGGGCTGATCCTGATTCTCTGGTTGCAACCGATTTTGTAGAAGCCAAAGTCAACGTGCGGTTTGGGTCAACTCCAGAAATCGCGACGGACAATACTTATGCGGACCTTGATCAAGATGGATTGCCTGACGTTACGATTGGGCGTCTTCCGGCGGATTCAGATGCAGAGATCAAACTGTTTACTGATCGAATTATTGAATATGAGACGAAGCCAAAAGCGTTTCGACCTGATTGGCAACGCAGAATAAATTTTGTTGCGGGAGTGGGCGGGTTTGGACAAGTCATCGATGGATTGATTGAGCAGACGACCAAGCAGATCATTACCGATCTGGTGCCTGGCGGGTATGAAACCAAAATGACTTACGGAAGTTGGCACAGCCCCTACTGTCCTGACCCTCGTCGTTTTTCTGAAGAAACGATCAAGCGGTTTAATGAAGG
>CAYMFZ010000038.1:8236-19669 GCA_964389585.1 uncultured Pirellulaceae bacterium
TTTGTTTTGGGTTTACATCGGCCATGGAAATCGGCATCGACTGGATCGAATTCATATGCCAGACCAATCACACATGATTCTTGACAATCAGACGGTCAATCAATTGAAGTGTGAATCAGGAAGCCCGATCGCGATTTTTTTGGCATGCTACACTGGGGTGACCGATGATCCGCGGGACTGTCTTGCAGAAGAGATGATGCGTCAGCCGCGCGGTCCGATTGCAACCATTTGTGGAACACGCGTGACGATGCCCTACGCGATGAGTTTGTTGTCATTGGAGATGGTTCACGAGTACTTCAATGGAGAAGTCGAAACGATCGGCGAGCTGATTATGGCTTCGAAACGTCGGATGGTTGAAGGAAGTGATAATAATCCTGAATACCGAGAGATGATCGAAGGAATGGGCAAAGCCTTTAGTCCATTGCCCAATTTGCTGAAGCGCGAAAGGCTTGAGCACGTTCAGTTGATCCACTTGATTGGTGATCCGCTTTTGCGTCTGAAGCGTCCAAAAGAAATTAAGCTTGATTCGCTCGGGAAAAAGGTTGCGGGGACAGAGGTTCAGATTCGAGGAAGCGTTCCCGTTGATGGGAATTTGGTTTTGGAGCTGGCTTACGAACGAGATCGGCTTCGCGAACGTCCGCCTCGACGCAAGGAGTACGATTCGAGCGATGAGTCTTTCTTTGGCTATCAAATGACTTACGAGCGAGCCCAGAAATTGGTTTGTAGTTCGAAGGTGATCGCGGTCAAAGAAGGGAAGTTTGAGACGAGTATTTTTGTACCTAAAGATGCTACAGGGCGATGCGTTGTCAGGGCGATGCTGAAGTCCGGAAATGATTTCGCTTTGGGGTCGACGAAAGTAGAGATTCAAAAGCCACAGGTTAAATCAAAATAGAACTAGGTGGCGAGAAAGATTTGATCTCAATTTGACATTTGAAATTTGAATCAGAGATTCGCCATTTGAATCTGAAATTCGAATCTGAAATCTCGAATCTGAAATCTCGAATCTGAAATCTCGAATCTGAAATCTCGAATTTTGAATCTAGAAGTGAAAGTAGCCGTTGGAGCGCGGTGCTATTAAAGATGAACAAAAAGCACCAACAGCAACTGCCATGTAATTTCGCTTCATCGCGTTAGCGGCCGTTCATGGATAGACACGGGTTTTAACCCGTGGTGACGAAGCTTAAATGTCGACTCGTCGCATCGCGACCGATCAACACCCTCTCGCCGTCAACCGACCCGTTGCGACGCGAAACCTGCCGGTTGCAATGCGAAGGAAAATCAATCGCACTTCTCACCACCGGCTGAACCCGTCGCGATGGACGCTAAACGAACAAAAGCACTTACTCTTCATTCCGTTTTGGCATTTTCTTGCGATTAAAGATCTGATCGAAGATCCAATATTCCACCGCGATCATAATGATCGGCAGCACAAATTGAGCGGCTTGAAAGAAACGCTCATCTAGATTGGCAAGGTTGGCTCCGAAAAACAACCGAACGAACATGACGTTTGCGATCAACAAAGCAATCAGCATGCCACCACTGATTAAGATGAATCCGCAACCATTTTGCGCCGCGTTGTGTTTTTTCTTTCTCGCCATGTAGATTGCAATTCGAACCAGCAGCCATTTGTGGAAGTCAAAGTCTAACTCGTGAACCCGTTTCACATTAAAATGAACGACACAAAAAAGACTACCAAGAATTTGCCAAAGCAGAAGGGCATTCTGGTTTTGTTTTTCAGTTCTGGTTATCTGAATCGTGATCAACGCGATTGGATCCATTCAAACGCAAGACGGAATTGATTTTCGCGGCCGCTGATCGAGGAGATCTTCTTGGGCGGATGGGCTTTCGCATTGCGTTCCAAAAAGTCAAAGCGATAGAACGAATGGCTTACGAAGCGGCTACTGATGGTAGCTCAGTTAGAGTTTTGCTTTTTACGTTTTGCGGCGGCCTTTGAACGCTTCTTTTTCTTCTTGTTGTTCAATTTTTGCTTCTTCGACTTCACCTTTTGCGCTTGCTTCTGCCGTTTCAGTTTGGCCGCAGTTTCCTTATCGATGATTTCTTTTTTTCGAGGTCTCGGGATGCAGACGATCAACATTCCAAGCGTGAGGAATGCGAAGACGAGCAAGTAAGCCAAGAGATATTCTTTTTGTTCGTACATCTGTCTCGAAATCAAACAAGGTAAAACGTGAGTCCTGATTGTATTTCAGGCTTAGGATTCTTTCAAATCGTAGAGCTCTAAATCAAGCGAAACGCTGGCTATGAAACTAATTCTCGAGCCGATTGGCCAACCAATCCGCAACATCCTTCGAACCGTCGGTCAACGGAACCTCCGTTTGCGAGCCATCGGCCAACCACTTGATCTGAACAACTCCCGACGAAAACTCATTCTCGCCAGCGACAATGACTGCTTTGGCACCTCGGCGGTCGGCGTACTTGAACTGTTGATTGAGTTTCTTTGCCTCGGGATAAACCTCAACCGCGATTCCGGACTTGCGAAGGTCGCTCGCCAATCGGAGATACTCATTAAGCTTTGCCGCGTCGAATTGGACGATCAAGACATCTGCTGTCGTTTGAGTTGGGGGGATTAGATTCAACTGCTCCATCGCAGCGAGCAAACGATCAAGCCCGAGTGACGCACCGATGCCGGGCAGTTTTTGTTTGCTATAAAGTTCCGCCAAATTGTCGTAGCGACCACCCGAGCAAACGCTGCCAAAATTTGGCAAGTCATCAAGGAACGTCTCAACAATGGTTCCGGTGTAGTAGTCGAGGCCTCGCGCGATCGAAACGTCGATGTTTAAGTTGGCGTCGGTGATCCCGATTGCAGAAGTCGCACTGATCACTTGCGCAAGTTGATCGCGGCCTTGTTCGGCCAATTCGTTGCCCGCACACATTGGGCCCAACTGGCCAAGTATTTCTTCGTTGGTTCCTGAGAGTTCGGCCAGTTTCAAAATTTCGTCAGCTTGTTGGTCGCTTGCCCCCGACGTTTCGAGCATTTCTTCTTTGACTTTTTCGCGTCCAATTTTTGGAAGCTTGTCGAGAGCACGAAGCACAACAACGCTTTGGTCAAGCAGATTCGCCTTCTCAAGCAAGCCATTGAGGACCTTGCGATTGTTCACGCGCATTGTGAAGTTCTCGAATCCAATCGCGCGCATCAAATCGTTGATCACAAGAATCGTTTCGATGTCACTCGCAATTGAAGTCGTTCCAATCGTATCGAAGTCGCATTGAGCAAACTCGCGAAAACGACCGGCTTGAGGGCGCTCGCCTCGCCAAACGTTTCCGATGTGATAACGCTTGAAAGGTAGGCCAAGTGTGTTGTGGTGTTGTGCCGCGAATCGAGCCAGGGGAACAGTTAAGTCAAATCGCATCGCGATGTCGTGCTTGCCGTGTTGGAAGCGGTACATCTGACGATCGGTTTCATCGCTTCCCTTGCCGCAAAGAATCTCTGACAACTCAAGCGTCGGCGTGTCGATTGGCACGAACCCGTAGGAACGATAAACAGAACGCGCGGTCTCCATGAGCTTTTCGCGAGGGATCATCATCTCGGGAAGGAAGTCACGAAACCCTTTGAGAGTGCGCGGCTGGATTAGGTCGTTTGTCATGTGAATGGTGCGCGAATGCGTTGCGTGTGATTATTGTAAAACGCGTGGTCGATTCAATTCAAAATCGGCAAACCCGGTTTGGGGGAGCGAAAGTTGCTTGGGTCATTAAAACGAGCATTGGAGTATTCCGCGACTTGTTCAGGCGTTTCAAAGTATCGATCAAACGTGTAGCTGTCGTCGTACTCACAGTTCTTCGTTGTGTAATCGCGGCAGATTTGCGGTCGGGTTTCGTAAATGCCACACCGGTTGTCTGGTTGAAGGTGTTTGCAAACCGTATGGACTAACAAAAACCAATCGTCGTCTTCAGTAAACAAAGTCGCGTGTTCGTGGAGAAGGTACCACCGGAAATAGTCGAAGTCTTTGGCGGTTTCAGGACGGTCGATCGCAAGTGAAAAGTATCGGCAGCACTTGGCGGTGCAGTGGTCGCACAGCACTTCGCCCGGCTTTAATTCACTGCGTTGAATTTGTTTTGGCTTATTCATTTGTCTCGATGGTTTTCGTAGGGTTCTTTAACTAGATCCACTACATGTTGGCCTCGTCGTCACTTGCTAGAACGACTAAAACTAACAAAGGTTCGGTTGACGTAACAGAGACCCATAATTGAGAACACAAGACGAGAGGGAAGTTTGAGATTTTCCGAAGCATTTTTCAGCCTTGGGCTTCGGCCTGATGGTGTTTTGATTGCCGAATTGCCAATGCTTTTGGGCGAAGGTTTTGGAAGCGTACTCGTTGAATCGCTGAAGCTGCTACTCATTCTATTGGCTCCCTTCATTGCGTTTGCAACGATCATCCATTGGTTTGAAATGATTACGCAACGAAGGCTGGCCGAGCGGTTCGGCTGGAAAAGTGTTCTCTGGACAGGATGGCTGGGAACGCCAATCCATGAACTCAGCCATGCGTTTATGTGTCGAGTCTTTCAACATCGTGTCGACGAGATCGCTTTGTTTGAGCCGGATCGCGAGTCGGGTCGTTTGGGATACGTGAAGCATTCGTTTCGAACCGGCAATTGGTATCAGGAACTTGGGAACTTGTTCATTGGCATCGCGCCGCTGTTGGGTGGTTCAATCGTGTTGGCGATTTTGCTTTGGATCTTTTATCCTGACGCTGCCAATAGTGCGATTGAGTTGACGCGTGCGGAGGATGGATTGGGGGCAATTGAAAAGCTGTTTTCAATCGTGTCGAATTTGGTGGGGAGCATCCTGGCGATTGGAAATTTTGCCACAGTCCGATTCTGGACTTTTATCTATCTCGTACTCTGCGTCGGAAGTCACATGGCGCCCAGCGGAAGCGATTACCGCGGCGCATCTCGCGGAGTCTATTTGTTCGGTGGGATCACAATCGCTTTGGTTTTGATCCTGGCGTTTGCTGGCGTTGATTCAGAACGGATGGTCAGCGGAATGGTCGGAACGTTCGGGCCGCTGTTTGCGATTTTCGGTTTGACGATCGTGTTGTGCGGGATCGCGACGGTTATCGTTTGGTTGATTACTTCGTTTATTCCCCGGCGTTATCGGATGGCAGATTGAATCGATATTTTTGATTGCTTCGCAATCGATAGTCGTTGATTGCTCCGTAATCATTACGTTTCGCTCAAGGTACAATTGAAAGGCGCAGTTGGCTGATTTTGAGTGGGTGACTCTTGCCGAGAGTTACTAAGCCGATCGCATCGACTTATCAGCTATTTCGGGAGGAACAGAGTTGCCTTTGTCGTTCGGCAAGATAACTTCAGGCAGAAGTTACCGATCAAGAAACTGTCAACTACTTTGAATCTCATCTGGTTTTGTTCAAAGGGATGTTTGACTGCTAATTGATGGCGGAATTTTTTAGAGGTAACGCTCTGATCACGGAGTGATCAGCGACTATCGATGACCAAAAGGATTGGCTATCGGCTCGAAAAAACTAAGTATTCGAGAATTTCTTCAAAAACGTTCTAATGAACTCTCCGGCGGTTCGTATCTCACTTTGAACCGCGAATCAGCTTCCTGCCAATCAGCATTTGGCGGAAGATAAAAACACGGAACAGTTCATGAATGACGAAATGCGGTCGGCTGGATCCGAAGAACCGGACTCCTCCGACTGGGCGACAGAAACTTGGATCAAAAGTGCGATTGAACAGCACGAGGGTCCGTTGTTGCGCTACGCCCAGCATTTCGTTCATGACTTGGAAACGGCGCGAGACGTGGTTCAGGACACTTTTTTGCAACTGTGCCGCAAGCCGGACGAAGAACTTCGTCCCCGGTTGGCCCAGTGGCTTTTTACGGTCTGTCGCAATCGTGCGATCGACATTTGCCGTAAGGAACGTCGAATGAAACTTGCTCCTGAAGACCAACTGGCTGACAAACTCGCCGAGAAATCCGAGGCCGCGGCGATGCGGCCCAGTGCGGCGATGGAAAAATCAGAGGCCGCCGAAGGATTGCTGGCTCAGATTTCAACGCTTCCCAATCGGCAGCAAGAAGTTTTGCGGCTGAAGTTCAACGCGGGACTCAGCTACAAGGAAATCGCTGAGGTCACGGGTCTGACAAGCACCAATGTCGGCTTCATTTTACACACCGCGATTTCGAAACTTCGTCAGCGGCTGGTCCAGCAATAACAAACACGCGAATCACTTCCAAAATACGATTCCACCGAATCACGATCGCAATTTTTCGCGATCTAATTTCAAGGCTTTCCCATGATTGAAAAAAACGATCCACTTGAAAAAGACGACGCCCGCTTAACCAGTTTTGTGCTGGGCGAATTGAGCGAAGAAGAGGCTGCCGAAATTCAATCGGCGATCGCCCAATCTCCAGAACTGGAGAATGCTGTCGAAGAGATTCGCCAAACCGTTTCGCTCTTGGGCGCCGCGTACCAAGCCGAAGCTCCTTTGAGTCTACTTGATTCTCAAAAGGCAGAACTGGTGGAGGCTCGCGGCGATGAAGCTGGTGTCGGGCTTGCGTCGGTTGGGATTGGCAAAGCAGCGGATTCAAGTCCGCGTTCAACGAGAAAGCCTTGGTTGCCGATCGCTTTGGCTGCCGGGCTGTTGGGCGTGCTCGTTGGCGGTGCTTTCTACTACAACAATTTGCCGACCGATCCTGCGCTGGTCAAACGGCTTGAAGTCTTTGAATCCAAGGACCGAGATGAGGTTTTTGAAGCTCAAGACAAGGAGTTTAAAAAAGATCAAGATTCTTTTGAATCGGTAACGATGGCGGAGACGGACTCGAAGGAAGCGGAGGTTCAGAAACTGGTTTCTGAGTACAACGAGGCGGTTGATTCGGAAGACTTTGACCGAGCGGAAATGCTTTCGAAACAGGCTGCTGAGATAGCGCCTGACAGCGATATTTCTGAAATTCTGAATGAGAAATCCAAGCTGTTGTCTCGTATGGAGCGAGTGGCGAAAAGCCGCGACGACAAAGAAGAAGGTTTTTTCGAAGTGTTGCAAGCGACAGAGCCACCCATGTCGCCTATTCCTGGCAGCGGTGAAATGGATTTCGGTGATTCTGCACAGTCGGACGAAGCTAAAGTTCAGGCGTCCATTGCCCCGCGGCGAGAGCAGCGGTCTGTCGATGGGATCGGCGGACAAGGAATGGGTGGAATGGGCGGTGACAGCGCCAGTCGTGATGCGGGGGGAGATCGAGAATTGGCTCAAAGCAACTCGAGCCAAGGACAAAGCGATGGCAAATTTGATGACGCGATCACTGGTAAACAGGCTGGTAAAGACTCGATGGAGCGCCAACGCGATCTTGGGGGCGTGGCTAGTGAATCAAGCCGACCCGCGGAGAGACTTGCGGCGATTGCACCGATTCAAAATGATGGTCAGGCCCGCAGTGCAACCCGTTCTATTGAGCTTGGCTCTAACGCTTCAGAGTCACTTGAAGAAGTTGAAGATCTAAATGCGTCCATTCAAGCTCCTTCGAGAGAAATGCTCTTGTCGGAATCAGAGCGTATTCAAGTCATCGAGCAAAAACTTCAAGAAGAAAGACCGCGTCCAAATTCCCTTCCAGCCAGAGAAATGGGGCGTGGCGAAATAGAATTTCGCAAACATTCAGAAGGCTTGGAAGAAGAGCACACTCCTGGCGACGGCGAGAGCGACTTGGCTACTCCTCGCATTATCATTCAGGAAAACAACGAAGAACCTGCTCTGCCAGCAATGCGTCCTAAGCCCGCACCTGAAATGCAGGATCAACGTGGTGCCCAAAGCGACTTCTTTGATGAAGGCATAGTTGGAGGAACACGGATCGAAGGCAAAGACGGTATTTCTGGAGACACGCCAGTTGACGGCGACTCTGAAGATATGGTTGACGAGTTTAATATCCCAAACGATTCTGTCGACGCAGCCAAGCCGAGGACTGCAGTCCCAAAATTCAACAAGAAAAGATCCAGCGGAAAAGAGGCAGAGCAATTCGGACTGACAGAACTTGGACTATCCGTTCAACAAGATACGCGAACTGAAACGAAGACTCGCAGCGTTCCTGTTACAAAAAACCGTACGGAACTACGTACACGAACCATCACCAAAGAAGATGGATCGGTGGTTGAGGAAAATTATTCCGTCAATGTTCCTTACACCGAACAAGTGACACAAAATTATACCGTTCAAGTGCCAGTGACTTCGGTGGATCTCAAATCGGATGAGTCGCAAAAGATTGTGGACCGACTTGCCGCGCGTTTTGATCCGAACATGAAACGAGAGTTTGGACTTAAAGAACTTTTTGACAACGTCGAGAGTCTTGGTGAAGCCAATTCGGCAGGCGATGATGCCGATGAGAATGGTGAAGTTCAGGAGCTTAAGCTTGCTCGAAAGCTCATTGAGTTGAATGAACTTGCCGCCTCCGCCGACGGAAGAGCTGGGGGAAAGGGAAAACTCGACACCGCTCCTGCCTTGGAGAAACTCAATAGAGCATTGCAGCGACGAAACGCGAAAGTTCGCCAGACGCGGACTTGGAAAAAGGTCAAAGCCACTCCAAACACGACTCGCTTGATGGTTGGTGACAAAGATGAACTTGATCTGACGGGTATGCAAGTCAATGTTCAGGTCGATGGCTTTCGAGCTCGTGTCTTGATCGACAGTTTTTATTACAACGATCGCCCCAATCAGCTTGAGGGAAATTTCAAGCTTCGACTGCCTGACGATGCATCATTGTTTTACTTTGCATTCGGCGAAAGTGCTTACGATCTCCAGCCGCAAGGCAAGCTTGCCGAAGAAGAATTTTTCCACGATGGCACGCAGTTCGTTTCGCTTAACGCAAAAAGCGTCCGTGATGCCCGGCAAGATTCTTGGAAGAACGTGAAGGAGTCGCGAATGGTGCCGCGCGAAAAAGCGGCTCACGCATTCCGCGAAACCGTTCGCCGCAAAGTCGACCCTGCACTTGTCGAATGGTCAGGAGCGGGTGTCTTTAACGCACGCGTGTTTCCACTGGCTCCTCGTAAGCTTCACCGAATCGTAATTGGTTACGACGTGAATCTAAAAAAGTCGGATGGTGAATGGGTTTATGATTTGCAGTTGCCTGAGCAACCGGGCGAATGCCAAGTCGATCTCAACGTTCAGCCGATTGATGGTGTAGAATATTCCGTGAATCGTAAATCGGATCCGATTGAAAACGAAATCAACGGAAAGACGGTTCGCCGATATACTTTCAAGGGGCCAAAGCTAGGCACTGTTCGATTGACGGCTCGTAATGTTCCGGAAGTCATGTTGCAATCTTCAAGCGAAACCGATGGCGATTTTTGGGGTGTCCAAGTCATTCCTGAACTTCCCGTTGAAGAGGTTGCCGGCAGTCCGCAAGCGATCTTCATGCTCGACACCTCGCTCAGCAGCAATCCCGATAAATTCAATGTCTGGTTGAACTTGCTTGAAACGACTTTGAATAGCAATCGTGATTCACTCAAACGATTCAATGTTTTGTTCTTCAATGTTGATGGACATTTTTGGCAAGACAAATGGGTTGAGAATACGGAAGCCAACACAAACAAGCTGATCGAGAAATGCAACACGCTGGCTCTTGAAGGTGCGACTGATTTATATGTAGCACTTGAAACAGTCTCTCAAGCCAAATGGGTTGATGAAGCAAGCGACGATGAATCGTACGACGAGAAAGCAAAATCGACCGCGGCGCCCGATTTGTTTTTGCTTTCTGATGGAGCCGCCAACTGGGGCGAGACAAATGTTCGTTTGATCAGTCGGCAACTTCAAGATCACCAACTCGGCAGCATGTTCGCTTATCAAACAGGAATGACGGGAACGGCGATCGCAAACTTGCGATTCATCGCGGGCGAATCGGGTGGAGCTGTTTTCAGTGTAACCACCGAAGACGAAGTCAAAACTGCCGCGATGGCTCACCGCAAGCGACCTTGGAAGTTGGCCTCGATTTCTGCCGAGGGTGCAACGGACATCATGACGGCGGGGCGAGTTCAATGGGTTTATCCAGGCCAAGCGATCACCGTTGTCGGACGTGGTTCCATCGAAAAGACTTTGACGCTGGATTTGGAGCAAGCGGGTAAAACGAAAACAATTTCAATTGAGCCCTCTGCGGTTGAGTCGGAGCTTGCGTCACGTTTGTACGGCCAAGTCGCAGTTGGTCAGTTGGAAAGTCTAGGTGGTCAGGTCTTCGACGTGGCCGCTTCTTATGCTCGACATTTCCGTGTCACCGGGGATACGTGTTCGCTGTTGATGCTTGAATCCGAGGCTGATTACCAGCGTTTCAATATCAAGCCGCAAGAAGACTTGTTTGTGATCAAAACGCAAATGGCGAACGACTACGTTTCAAAAACGTTGAGCCGTTCGGCGGCTGAGCTGGCTGATCCCAAGGCGCAGCTTACGAGTTGGCTTGCCCGATTGGAGTCGATGCCCGGAATGAGTTTCAAGATGCCAACGGCTCTGAAGTTGGCGTTGGACGATATGAAGATCGTCGCCGTTTCAAAGCCGCTCAATTGCGAGCTTCGAACCAAAGATGGACTTTCGAAAGGCTATCTGGATGAGATCCTGAAAGAGAATTTGGATTATGGCGTGGTTTCAGCGGAAGCCAATCGCCGTGGCGGAAGTTTAGTTGATGAGGCGATCAAAGTTTACAGTTCAATGGTCGAGCGAAATCCGGGTGACCTCGTTATCGCCCGCGACGTCGCTTATTCGGCGTTGGAGATGGGCCGACCGGCGCAGGCATACCATTTGCTTCGCAGTGTGGCAAAGGCACGTCCTTTCGAAGGAAGCATCTACCCTGCCCTTGGTCAGTGCTTGATGCAGTTGGGTGAAGCGGACATGGCGATCGTCTATTACGAGATCGCGTTGGGTGGTTCCTTCAACCGAATGGGTAGCGATTTCAAACGGATCGTCTCAGCCGAATACATGTATCTGCTTCGCCAAGTCATCGATGGTCGGGTTGAATCGTCGGTTAAAGACTTTGCTTCCGCCAGACACGACACGTTGAAAAAGAACTTGAATTTCAAGTCAGCCGATGTTGTGATCACGATGATGTGGAATACGGATCAGACGGATGTTGACTTGCATATTGTTGAGCCATCGGGCGAAGAATGCAGCTACGAGAATACTCGCACGCGAAGCGGTGGCACGATCACGTCTGATATCACGACAGGCTTTGGCCCTGAAATGTATGCCAACGCGGAGGCTCCTAGTGGAAAGTATGACATCAAGGTGAAGTACTTTGCGAAGAACCAGAATCGAACGGGGCTTCGTAACAAGGTTCACTTGACGATCTATCGGGGATTCGGGACGGAGAAGGAGCGGGTTACGAGGCGAACGGTTGAGTTGAAAAAGGTTGGGGAGAAGGAATCGGTGGCCACGATTGGCGTGGAGTAGTTTTTGAATGCGGAATGCGGAATGCGGAATGCGGAATGCGGAATG
>CAYMFZ010000039.1:0-19378 GCA_964389585.1 uncultured Pirellulaceae bacterium
CATTTTGTCTCCGGTCAACCTGCTGACTTGCAATCGGCCATTGGCTCCGCAGCAACTACTTTGGCCAACTCCAAAGCTCCTTTGATTTGCGGACTGGAGCATCTTTCGACGGAAGCCCAACAAACGGCTTGGAAGATTGCCGACAAACTCGGCGCGACAATTGATTCGAACATGTCCAACTCCGGTCGCGCGAGTTCGTTTGCACTTCAACGCATTGGAAAAGTCACAGCAACCATCGGAGAAGTTGCCAATCGAGCCGACGTGATTATCTTTTGGCATTGTGATCCAGCGAGCAGCCATCCACGGCTGTTAGAAAGATTGAATCACTTAAGCGTCACTGATCGAATGATCGTTGTCGTAGACGAAGAAGAAACTCAAACGGCGAAGCTTGCGGACAAGTTCGTTCAAGTATCGGCCGATCAAGAAGTTTCGCTTCTCGCCGTTTTGCGTGCGCGGTTGATTGGTTCACCTATTGATTCTGCAAACGTCGAAGAAACCACCGGACTTTCAATCGAGGATGTCGACGAGCTGCACAGCTTGATTTCTACCGCCAAATATGGAACCATTTTCCACGGTCAAACCGAACGAGATTCTGAGTTTGGCGTTGCCACCCAATCGCTTCACTCCCTGACTCGTACCCTCAACAACGTCACGCGATTTGTGAGTTTAAAACTTCGCCACGATCAAAATTCCCAAAGTGCAGAAAATGTGTTGGGTTGGAGCAGCGGCTACCCAATGGCGATCAGTCACAGTCTTCAATATCCAAGATTCAACTGGCTCGAGCATTCTGCCGAGTCGGTATTGGAGCGGGGAGAATGCGATTCGGTTCTGTTCGCAACAGGTCCAGATTTGCTGGCTTCGATGAACGGACTTTCCAAAGTCGCACGGGCTCATTTAGGATCCATACCAAGCATCGCTCTGAGTCCAATTTCGAATTTTCCATCTGAGATCTCGATTCAGACTGGCTTGCTAGCGATCTCCGAGGCTGGTGAATTCTGTCGGATGGATGACGTTTCTCTACCCATTCGAGCAACGTCCACTGAAGACTCTGTTGACGAAATTCTCCGGAAAATTGCCGCCCTCGTTTGATTAAAATTCGATTTTTTTCGATAGCTCGCGTGACATGCGAGTTTTTCTTGCCAAACTTGACGTTCGTTGGTGTGCAACAAACTGCCTTGAACGATACTCACCCGCGCGGTACTGAATCACGCAGCAAACCAATCAAAATCGCTTTTGCATTGAGAGCCCAGTTATGTCACGAAAATTCGATCGGAACCGCAATCGAAATTCATTGAGCTACGGCAACCTTGAACCGAGAAATTTGCTCGCCACGCTGGTTGGCACCGAAGGTGATGATTCCGTTGTCGTCGAATTCGTGGACGCCCAAACCGTTGATATTACGATCAACGATTCAACCAAAGAAAGTATCGATGTAAGTGATGGCTTGCATATCGATCTCAAAAACGGTTTCGACGAACTGCAGATAGACCATCGAATTGAAGCCGAAATTGTGGTGTTCGATGCTGAAGAACTTACTCTCAATGGCGGCGACAATCATTTTCAAATCGGAGCGTTCGGAAACCCGGTCCCCAACGTGATCAAGCCAGCAATTAACGCAGGGCGAATCAACGACAACATTCGCTTTGCTGACGTGGTAAGAATTCACTCCGGAGCGGGCAACGACGTTTTTACTGTCAACACAAAGTACCCTTATTCGCTTGAGCTATTCGGCGGTGAAGGGGACGACGTTTTTCGATTCTCCACGGCGGGAGAAAAAGTAGGTGGGATTTCCACTGCCGGAGATCGGGTAGAGCCACTCCATGTGAAAGCGTTTGGTGAATCCGGTAACGACCGATTCTCAATGTATGAACACAGTATCGATCGAGCTTACGGTGGAGAAGGTTTTGATATTGTCGACTATCGACAAATGAAGTCCGCCGTCTCACTTACTGTTTCCCAAATCACTGACGTGGACGCTGGCAACGATCGAATCTTTGGAAAAGTCGATTCTCAAAACTCCGTCACCTCAGGATTCGAACAAAACGAAATTGGAGATGTCAGTTGGGTTATTAACGGCGACTGGACAACTGTTTCTGAATCGAACCGAGATTTCCAAGTCGAATTGATGAACTTTTCGCAGTTCCAATCCGACACGAACAATGCTGGAATTGACCACGCTTGGATTCTCGCCACGACGTTTGATGTTCGTGTGATCGATATGAATTGGGTTCACGTTGGTTCGAAAATGAATCGCTCGATCTCAAATTTAGAGTCGATCAATCACGACATCACAATCTTGAAGACAACTGGCGAAGCCGTTCTTCCGGGTAAAATTGAAATCAACAACGAGGCTGGTAGCGGTACCATGCCGAGCTTTGATTCCGATGGAGTGATCCGCGATTTGACGCAAGCCGAGATTCGATTCTCCGATGGTGAGCTTGAGCATGACGTTGAAGGGCTGCCGAGCCTGAATATCTTCAGCTCGCAGGAAGCCGATTACTTTGTGTTCAATCGAATTTGGACATCGACCACCGTCAATGGAAACGGTGGCGATGATATTTTCATGGTTGGTGGTGCCTACCTCGATACCGAAGCTAACTTGAGCGGAATCAACGAGTCTCTATCGGTGAATGGGGGCGAGGGTGTCGACAGAATCTTCGCCAATGATCTCGCTGGCACCTCAAACGCCAACTTTGATTTCCGAGACAACTATTTTGCCGACAGCAATGCCTCGCCTGCCTTTGATGCCGTAACTTTTTCCGACATGGAAATCGTGAGAATCTATGCTTCTGCACTTACTCAGAACAGTTTCACGGTTGCACCTTCCGAAACGACTATTTTCTCCCTCGACAGTTCAGCCAACTCGGCTGACCAAAAAGACAGTCTTGAAATCATTGGACATGAAGACACTCGACAACTTTCAAACTCGGCAGGCACTGGGTCGTGGGGCTTTGCCGGTACTCGACAGCGAGTCTACTTCTATGGCGTGGAAAATCCTGGTGACGATCAAGCATTCGATTCTGTTCCAGCGGAAAAAATGGCGGCTTTGGCGATCCCTAATCGACAGCACGTCTATTCAAAATTTGAAGACACCGTCTTGAGATCCCAAGACGAACTTGACCAATTCATAGAAAAGATGGAGTTGGAATCTGAGTACGCCGCAAGCGTGATTGATGCTTTGAAAGAACTAAACGTAGACTTTTCCAAAAACAACTTCTTGTTCTTTACTCATTCAGAAACGTCTGGTTCGAACCGAATCGAACTTGGTCATCCGATTTTCGACAACAACAAAGTCGTCGTTGAACTGACACGAAAAGTTCCAGCACTTGGAACGGCCGACATGGCCTATTACGCGTACGCTTACGAAATCGACAAAGCGATCAAGCAGGTCGTCTTCACCGATGGCGAAACGTCGACCGAAATTGCCAACTGAGCGTGATAAGCCGTTCGTGAGCTAAACACAAGTGACCTTCGCTACGCATCAGATCTGGCGCTATTTCACGGCGTGAAATGCCACAATGTTTAGCCACCTTGGCTTTTTTGAAAAACTCGTAGGCTATTCGGTCGTCGAATTCGACTCGCTGACGGCAATCAAGCTTTTTTGGGTTCGAAAGAAAATCGTGCCCTCGGAAATTGCGGGCGTAGCAAGAATCGACTGATTGAGTTGATTGATTCGAACCAATTCAAAATCGGCACCCGCTTTGACAACAACAACTTGTCCGTCTTCAGCCGTCAAGAACAAGTGCCCATCGGCAGCCAACGGCGAAGCAGTAAAAGCCAACCCGCCGTTTTCGCCAGTCATTCGCTCTTTGTAGATTTGCTCGCCCGTTTTCGCATCGTAGCAAGTCAGGATTCCACTGTTGGAACAGCAGTACAAGTGCTCGCCATAAATAATTGGAGACGGCATATACGGTCCGCCTCTTTTTACGCTCCAAGGAATTGATTCGCTCGTGGTCGTGTCTTCGTTCAAACTGATATCGCCTTCGGCGTCTGGCTTGATCGCGTAAATCGGCCTGATCGGCGCGTAGCCGCTCGCAACGTAAATCAAGTTATGTGCGACGATGGGTGTTGGAACGACGATTTCGGAATTGCCAGACAAAGCCCAAAGCAAGCTTCCGTCTTTCGCATCGTATCCTCGCGCGGATTTGGTGCCGTTGGTGATCAACATGTCCAAGCCATCAAACGAATGGACAACGGGCGAGGCCCAAGTCGGAATTTCATCGCGCTCTGTTCGCCAAACTTCCTTACCAGTTTCCACGTCAATGGCTGCGACAAATGACTGGCCTTGAACGTCGACCTGAACAATGACTCGCCCCTTGTGAATGGTTGGGGAACTGGCAAAACCCCATTGATAGTCGGCATCGTAAAACCAACCGCTGTCCAGTAATCCAAAATCAAGATTCCACATCAATTCGCCAGTTTTGGAATAGCAATAGAGTCCTTCACTTCCAAAGAAGGCGACAACATGCTCACCATCCGTCGCCACTGTCGGATTAGCGTGTGACGATTTCGCATGACGTTTAACCGCAGGTTTGGCTTTGTTGGCGATTGTCTCCCAAATGATCGATCCGTCTTTTTTTGAAAGACACATCACGCGAAACTCGTATTCGTTATCTTCTTCAACCGAATCTACGTCACCGTAAAGTCCAACTTTCAAATCACCTTCGTCGCCATCCGATACAGCGGTCGTAAGATAAACATGGTCGCCCCAAATCGTCGGGCACGACAATCCCAGTCCGGGTATCTGAGTTTTCCAAAGTAAATTTGTGTCCGCCGTTCCATCGACTTGAAATTCAAGCGGTGGGTTTTGGCCATCGGCCACACCGCGAGAACCGTTGCCACGAAAGCCCGGCCAATTGGCTGACGAAATCGCAAGATCCGCCGCTGAAGGTCCAACGTTTTCTGAAACTGACACTGCTTTTTTGGTGTCAGAACTATCGGCAACCTTGGCTTCGCCAGCTTCCTTTGTTCGCGGTTTCGGTGGCAGGTCGTTGGCCAAATCGCTTGCTAAATCGCTTTTTGCAGCCACCGCATTCAACACATATTCCTGCTCACCAAACGTACAAACCAAGGATTCGGCTTTTTCATTCGAAATGGCAAACGCAAATTCGCTGGTGCCAAGTCGAAACTTTGTCTTGTCGATCGCGATCAATTTTGCAGGTGCGTTGCCCGAAAAACTAATCATGGGATCACCGTCAACGACTGTGACTTCGACATTGAGTTGATCATTTGCATACTTCCCCGTAACTCTCGCAAGTTCTTCCTCGCTGAGTTCAACCTGCTTTGGCTCGGGAAGATTCAAAGGCTCGAACAACGCCAACATTTCAGCTCGCTTCTTCTCATCATCTAAACCCATTGCCGAATCGCGAGCTTTCACGACCGCTTCTTCTTCCACGACTTTTAGGCTGAGAATCTTTCCCGCAAATTCAACGTCACCACCGTTCACCGCATTGGCAAGAAAAGTATCAGCTAGCTCGCCTCCGTTTTTCAGCAAGTTCAAAATGATCGTCTGATTGCCTTTCATCATCGACCAGGAAACCGGCGTTGAGTCGTAGAAGCTGTCCTTAATGTTGGGATCAGCTCCATTTTTCAGAAGAAAGTCAACGACTTCTTCCTGACTTCTATCGCACGCAAAGAACAACGCCGTCGCGCCGTAGTCCGATTGAACATTGACATCAATGCCAGACGCGAGACCGGCTTTAACTCTTTCCAAGTCACCATTGCGTGCTGCACGAAGAAAGCTGGCCTTCGTCAGATTCTCAAACGAAGCATCACGCGAGACAACGACACCCGGGATAAACGAAGCTTTCGCAGGATCGTTTTGGGATTGCTTGGTCTTCGCGTCTTGATTCGCCTGTTGAGCAAACGCGCTTCGGCAAACACTTATCAGCAGAAGACTCAAACCCATCGCAATCACAAAGCGACGGATTTCGTTTTGATTGGCCACAGAACTTCCCATTGCAAAATTCGCTTATGACATCGACTTCGACGTGCTCAAGTAGAATTTGTTTTTAGGGAAATGCAACCTTCGAATTTGAGGTTGCGGGTTGCCAAGCAAACCAGCCCCTCAATCAAACTACTTTGCCAAGAACAATGGCTTGAGATGTCGCTCGTACAGATTCTCAGTCACATTACGGCTGATTGATTCTTCACACTCATCGAGCATCTTCGAATAGCGATCACCCATCTTGGCGGCGATCTTGTACCCAACGTGAAGCAGTTGGCGAAATGAAGAATTGAATTCCGGATGATTCGGATCATGTCGAAGTGCGTTAACGTATTGTGCCGCTGTCCAATCATTGACAATCGCCGGCGCAGGAAGTTTTGCTGGGTCGATGTCGATCACGGAAGCATAAGGCGCACAGAGCGCATCCGAGTTTTCAAACGCTTGTGCGTAGACTTCTTTGGCGATTTCAAGTCCAGCACCATCAGCTTCCGCGAGTCCAATCAATTCTTCCAACCAAGTCGTCCCGGCTGTCTTGATATGCAGGCCAGCCCCCGTCTTTTCAAGAGCTCGTCGAATTGGAGCGTAGATCGAGAACTTGTCGCTTCCAGAATGAACGCTGAGTTTTAGGTTCGCAGGGAGACCATACTTCTCAATCGAGTATGCGATCACGGCGAGATCGTCTTCGAATTCTTTTTCGAATTGGGCAACGTCGCCAACGTAGTCGACGCCTTTATTGAATCGGCCAGTGAATTTTGGTGCGATCGTTTGCACAGGAATTCCTTGCTGAGCAATCGCCGCCAAAATCACCAACAGCTCTGGCGGCGTTTGAGGACTATCGGTCTCATCCATTGAAACTTCGGTGATGAAATTGCCTTCGCCATTCTTGCTCGCGATGTAACGATAAATCTCACCTGCCAATTTCACAGCATTCAAGTATTGATTTGCAGTGGCCGCAATCGACTCGCGTGTCATCTCCAGTGGCTCAGGAATTCCAGGAATTGAAAGCGAACCGACCAATTCGGAAACTGAATCAATGAACGCGTTGACTTCCGCTTCATCAGCCGGCGTTCCAATCGCGTCGGCAACATCAATTGTGTAAAAGTCACTATTGCTCAGGAACGGATCGACGATCTTTAGATTGATATGATCGGCATCGACGTAGTGTGATTTCGCCCAACCAAGTTCCTTGACGGCGGCATCGGCAGCCGCGCGACAACTGGCAATTTCCGATCCGATGGTCTGATGCTCTCGATTGGACTTATTCCAAACCGGCACGACGTCGACACCTTGCTCGGCAGCCTTCATGATCGCCGCGAGTTGAGCTTTGCCTTGATGTGCGAATCGATCACCGACGCCGAATGAGAACTTTTCGATGGTAAGGGGCATGTAATTTCCTTAGGTTGTTTTTGCTGATTTGTTTTATTGATTGACGTCACGAATGCGAGTTTTCTGAAAAACTGGATTCTTACGCGTCTAAATTGATTTGAATCTTCGTGATGCTCGCTGGGTCCGCCGCCCATGCATCCATTGCTGCAGGCGCGTCCGCCATCGAGACAGTTTTCGTAATTACTGTATCAATCGGAAACGTTCCGCCTTCCAACATTGAAATCACATCGCGAAAATCTTCGGGCGCGGCATTGCGAGATCCTCGGATATCAAGCTCCTTCAAAACGAACAACTTCGTCTCGTATTCGATTGGCGCCTTCGCCCAGCCGATGTAGACCACACGTCCGGCAAAACAAACTTCTTCGACTGCCATCACGTACGTCAACGGATGGCCAACCGCTTCGATGATGACATCGGGACCATGGCCATCGGTAAGCTCTTTCAATCGTTCGCTTACGTTTTCGGTTCTCGAGTTGACGAAGTCATTCGCACCACAGGCCTTAGCTACATCCGCTTTGGAATCTTCGATATCAATTGCGATCACGCGAGCGCCCCGAAAGTTTGCTCCTGCAATTACTCCCAGCCCAATCGCACCGCACCCAATCACGGCGACGGTGTCCGTCTTTTCAACCGCTCCGCGAGAGACCGCATGGAAACCGACGGTTAACGGCTCAACCAAAGCGAGTTCACGAAGCGAAAGTTTCTTTGACGCGATCAATTTTTCGCTGGGCACTGCGAAGTATTCGCACAACGCGCCTTCAACTTGAACCCCAAGCGTCGCATTCTTCATACAACAATTGAAGCGACCTTTTTTGCAAGCCGAACACTCGCCGCAGTTGGCGTAAGGAATCACCAAAACTTCCTGACCGACCGACCAGCCACTGACGTCTGGGCCAAGTTCCGCAATCGTGGCGCCGATCTCATGTCCCGGAACACGCGGATAAGTCACCAGTGGATTGAGTCCTTTAAAGGCGCCCAAGTCACTCCCGCAATAGCCGACGCGATTAACTTTAAGGAGAACCTCGCCTGATTTCGGTGAAGGCTTTTCTCGTTCGGACAAACAGACCTTGCCTGGCTCTGTGATTTCAATTGCTTTCATGGTTTCGCTTAATCAAGAATGTGTTGCACTGTCATTTGCAAGAACTGAAGTATTAAATGGTGACTTTTCCTGCGGGCACCATTTTCTGAAATCGAACCAACGTTTCCCGAATTCCATCAGCGATATCCGTCCGCGGCAAGCCAGGAAATTGTTTTTCGACAGCCGAGTCTTCCAAATCGCAAATGAACAAGTTTGGCGTCGCCTCTTCGGCAACTCCTGTTTCCAAAAATTCGGCAATGCCCAATTCTTCGGCCACTGTTTTGATTGTGTTGAGAAACTCGGTGACTTCGATCGTCCGCCCTTTGATGTTAAACGGTTGACAGCCTTCGAACGGCATCATGCAAACGCCAGCAAAGTGAGCCCCAACATCTTCGACGTAGTGATAATTTTCGCGGCCTTTATAGGGCATCAAAAATGGAATCGTCTTTCCTTCTGCGGCGCCGATGGCCAACGACTTCATGACTTTGGTCGGCGCCGACGTGGTTCCCAAATCACGCCCCGGACCATAGGTCGTGTTGAGGCGAAGTGAAACAGTCGGCGTGCCCGTTTGCTGGTGGAAAAGCGCCGCCAAATGTTCGCCAGCGACTTTCCAAACGCCGTACAGATTCGGAGGAGCAAGCTGCGCCGATTCGGCGACCGTCGCCTCTGGGTAGATCGAACGCTTGCCATAAACGGCACCTGAGCTGGCGAACACGAACCGCTCAAGCGGTTTTTCCAAACCAGCAAGCATGTGAAACAGATTCATGGTTCCAGTCAGATTGATGTCCACACCTTTGACAGGCGTCGCATCACAAGCCGGACTTTGTAACGCGCCGAGGTGGATTACGTGGGTTGGCTCGAACTTTTCGATAACATGTCGCAGCGCACTATTGTCGCCAATGTCGACTTTCGAAAAAACGATTTTGCCATCATTGACCTGCTTTTGAAGCGTGTCCCCGAACCAGATTCCAAGTTGGTCAGCATTTCCAGAACGACTGGCGATCAAAATCTTATCGATTTGGTCACCGTATTCAGAAAGCAGTTTATAAACGGTGACTGCGCCAATGCAGCCAGTACCGCCGGTGATGAGAATTTTTGCCATGATGGATTGAGATTAAATGAATTCGAGAGTGCCAAGATATTGGCGTACGTGAATCAACCTGAACTTGCTTCGCTTTCATGCAACGGGCAATGAGTAATCGAAACTGAAAAGACTATGAATTGATGGCGAGAATCGCTTTTGGCGTTTTAGCCATGATTGACTCTTCCATCGCTTCGACCGCGTTATCAAACGAATACTGTTGCGAGTAAACGTCAACAGGAAACACACCTCGCTGAAGCAAAGCCTGAGCTGTTTCGAAGTCTTCACGATTCGAGCCCATGACGCCTTGCATCGACTGTCCGCTACGAGTGAAAGCCGTCGCGCCAAACGTAACGTCCGCGCCGAAGGTTGCGATGACGCAGATATGACCTTCGAGTTGCACGGATAGTCCAGCCGTTCCCAGGGCAGGGGGAAAGCCGGAACATTCGATCAAGCAATCAACGGTACCGTTTTCGTAGGCATCTCCAAATCGTCGTCCCTCAAGGTCTTCGACGCCGTGAGCCAATTGCTCGTGAAGCGGTTTCTCTTCCGACACCACGATCGGAATAAAGCCACGATCTTGGGCAAGTTTTAATCGAACGTCACGATCTCGTTCGATTCCTGTGACGGCAACACGAGCGCCAGCAGCTCGCGCAAGTTCGGCAGCCATCAATCCGATGATTCCACAACCGGACACGACGACATCCATTCCGGGTTGAATATTGCTTTTGCGGTGAATGCCTTGGGCGACCACCGACAACGGCTCGACGACTGATCCTTGCAGGGCGGTTAGTCCCTCGGCCAGCGGCATGCAACGCCCAACGTTGACAACCATTTGCTCGGCCATCGCTCCGTCTCGATGAAAGCCAAAAATTTTCTTCTTGCGACAGTAATTGGGTCGACCTCTTCGACAACCGCGACACTGCGGATCGCCACAGCCACGCATTGGGATAATGCAAACAACATCCCCCATTTTCAATCCGCAAGTCCCTTCCGTGTTCGGGCCAAAACCCACGATCCGCCCGCTGGCTTCGTGTCCGATGGTTCTTGGACGCTCGACCCAAGTGAAATTTGGCTTGCCGGTGCTGGCGCTGTTGTCAGACCCACAGATGCCGACAAACATTGGCTCGACAAGAACTTCCCCTTCACCCGGCTCTGGCAACACAACGCTTTCGACCGCCAAGTTTCGTGTTAACGATCCATCAGGTTTGCCCGGATTGATGTATTCTGTGCCGTTTAGCCGAAGTGCTTTGATGGATTGAGTCAACGTTCGCTCGCGTTTTTCAGTGTGAAATCGAAAACGAAATTCTAGCTCGTTTGCCCCCTATCTGCGAGTCGCAAAAATGAGATTCAACACCCCGGGTGGGAATGAGCCCTGTCCTGTAAATGCAAATTTCACACCAGCGTTTAAAATTGATCTTCTAGGATTCGATGCACTCGAAATTGAAAAAAGACGGAGTGACCAACTGTTCAATTAACGTTGCTTTGTCGCCAACCACCTGCAAAAGGCACGTCGATTTGGTTTAGAATACAGCTCAAACAATTCTACGAAGATACAAAAACGAACGACATGAAAAAGCGAACTCTTGGAAAGACCGGAATGGATGTTTCGGTGCTTTCGTTTGGGGCCTCCTCTCTAGGAGCTGAATTCCGAAAAATTGATCTCAACGAAGCCGTCAAAAGCGTCCACGTTGCGTTGGACAATGGGATGAACTTGATCGACAGCTCACCTTACTACGGTCGCGGATTATCAGAGTCGTTGCTTGGCATCGCACTCGATGGCATTCCACGAGACAGCTACTACCTGTGTACGAAACTTGGTCGTTACGCGCCGACTCATTTTGACTTTTCTGCAAAACGGGTTCGAGAAAGCGTCGACATCAGTTTGGAGCGGATGAAGACAGACTATCTCGATATCATTCTTTGTCATGACATCGAATTTGTTGATATGAATCAAATCTGGAATGAGACGATTCCAGAAATGCAAAAGCTGAAGGCCGAAGGGAAAGTCAAGAACATTGGCATCTCTGGCTACCCAATGAAGATCTTCCGCGAAGGCGCCGCCAAAACGGATCTCGATGTCATTCTTTCTTACAATCACTACACGCTTCAGAATACGATGCTGCTGGACATCGTTGATGAGATGAAGACCAACGGAATTGGCGTGATGAATGCCGCGCCGTTTAGTGCTCGACTGCTCACCAACGCTCCGCTACCTGAATGGCACAAAGCAACCCCCGAAGTCCGCGAGATCTGCAAGAAAGCTGCCGACCATTGCACCGCTGCGGGCGTCGACATCGCAAAACTTGCACTTCAATTTTCAGTTGCCAACGAAGACATGACGACTTGCATTACAGGATCGGCCAATCCAAATCGTGTGGCGCAGTGGTGCGAATGGCTCAATGATCCAATGGATGAGCAATTGGTCAAAGAAGTCCAAGAGATCCTGGCTCCCATTCACAATTGGTTCTACGTCGAGTGTTTGCCCGAGAACGCCGACTTGGTCGCAACCTAAAAGCGTTCGATCAATTTCAGTATCCCCAAAATTCGGCGTCCCGAAGTGACGTCCTTTAACGTTGAAATAAGCCAATGATTATCGACTCGCATCACCATTTCTGGGACCGTTCACTTTCACAGTTCGACAATTCTTGGCAAGAAAACGAAGGCCTTGAAAAGATCTGCAAGACATTCTTGCCTGAGAATCTCAAGCCGATGATCGATGCGGCCGGCGTGGACAAAACTGTCTTCGTACAAACCCAACACAACGTCGAAGAGAATCGTTGGGTGCTAAAACTGGCCGATCAACACGATTGGATTGCCGGCGTCGTTGGCTGGGTTGATTTGGCAAGTCCTGATTGCGAATCGCAAGTCGAAGAGTTCAAAGACCACCCAAAATTCGTCGGCGTCCGTCACGTCGTTCAAGACGAAACCAACGACGACTTCATCATTCAAGACGACGTCCTTCGCGGTTTGGGAATATTAGAAAAACACGGCGTGCCGTATGACCTCCTGTTTTATGTCAAGCATCTCAAGCACGCTGCGACAGTGGCGAAGAAGTTTCCCAACCTGAAGTTCGTGATTGATCATTTGGCCAAACCGGTCATCAAGGAATCGAAAACCGAAGGCTGGATTGAACACTTTGTCGCAGCTTCGAAATTGGAAAACGTGTGGTGCAAACTTTCAGGCATGGTAACCGAAGCCGATTGGGAAAACTGGAAAAAAAATGATTTGAAACCGTACGTTGAAACGGCGCTTGAACATTTTGGATCGGACAAGTGCATGTTTGGCAGTGACTGGCCCGTCTGCGAATTGGCCGCGAGCTATCAACAAGTATTCGATGCTTTGACACATTGCATTGGAGGAGTCTCTGATTCCGAAAAAGCGAAAATCCTGGGGGCGAATGCGATCGAGTTCTACGGACTTTCGTGAGTCATTTCATTTCGCCATTCTGGGATCAACTTTCCAGTGGCAAGCGAAATACAATTTGCAATATACTGAGCGCTTGAACGAACATTCCATTAGATTCCCTCTATTGGATGCTTACCTCGCTTGTTGAAGGCAAAATCAACTTTGGAAAACAACCCCGCGATTACTTCAGACATCAATTCAAGACTTGAATCGATGGGTGATTCAACACCTTCCGTTCTTCCACCATCATCAACGGTTGAAGTATCCGATCAGTTTTGGTCGCTTGATCCGGCCAATATTCAGGCTGAGCGAATCGCGGGATTGATCGTTGCGACCGTGTTCTTAACCGGGGCCATCATTGCCCTCGCCGTGCTTTGGTTCAATCTTGGGTTCGGCTGGATTTGGTATTCGATCGCCGGTGGCGCTGCGATTCTCATCGGCCTAACTTTCGTCGGTTCTTTTTTCTGGCCCTCGATCGAACACCGGCATGCGAGCTGGCGTCTGGACGAAGAAGGACTAGAGATTCGCCGGGGCGTATTTTGGAAACATCAACTGACAATTCCATTAGGCCGAGTCCAGCATGCCGATGTTTCCCAAGGTCCATTGCAACGTCCGTTTGGGCTGGGGACGTTGACGATTCATACTGCTGGCACCCAAAATGCCTCCGTCGAACTGAAGGGGCTTTCGCATGCAAGCGCCATCGAATTGCGTGATCTAATTGTGCGTCAGCGAAAGGATCAGCATGTCGTCTGAATTGCCTGATCCCGATGCGGCGAACGATCAACCTGGTTTTCACGCGAATCCTTCGCCTGAGGCAGCGTCGACGCCCAATCCGTTTTTAAACGAAATTGAAAATCCGGAGCCGGTCACTGCGGAAGTCGCGGACCCAATGGCGAATCTAGATGCGGATCAACTTTCGTTTCTCCATCCGACTTCATTGGTGTTTGACTTAATCGCACACGGCAAGACGTATCTTGTTCCCGCGGCCTTTGGTTTGTGGGGGGCAGCAAAAGGCGATATGACTTTGCTGATAATTTCAGCATTGATTTTCGTTCCCGCTTTTTTGACTTCCGTGTTTCGATACTTCACGTTTCGGTACTGCATCAGCGATGACAAGCTGATCGTTCGACACGGTTTAATCTTTCGCAACGTTCGGACCGTTCCTGTTGCACGGATTCAAAACATCGACTTTGTCCAAAACCCGCTCCATCGAATTCTCCGCGTCGCTGAAGTCAAAGTAGAAACGGCCAGCGGCACCAAACCAGAAGCCACCTTGCGCGTGCTTTCGATGGCACAGATGGAAAGCTTGCGAAACGCGGTGTTCGAAAGAGCAACACCGGTTACTTCAGTCGTGCCGAACCAGACGGGACTTATTGGAAACCAACCTTCAGATTTTGAAGCTCAAACCAACTCTTCGTCGCTGAACATCCCTAGCACCACGAAGGCAATCGAAGAGTCGATTCTCGAAATCCCTTTGACATGGCTCATCAAAGCCGGATTGACGAGTAATCGTGGGATGATCATGGTCGGCGTCTTGATGGGTATCTATTTTCAATTTGGCGAGCGGCGTGCGTTCTTTCGATTCGATTGGCTGCGTGACCTTTGGCCAGCCGAGGTTTCAGTTTCTTTTGTCATCTTGTCGAGCATCATAGGTCTGACGGTAGCGTTCCTGTTTTTGCGATTGTTTGGTGTCGGTTGGTTTGTGCTACGATTTTTCGGTTACAAACTGATCAAACGTGGCGACGATTTAAGAATCAGTTGTGGACTATTTACGAAAGTCAGTGCAACCGTTCCTCGACAAAGAGTTCAATTTATTAGCATTCACCGCAACTTGATTATGCGATGGATGGGATTGGCGTCGATCCGAATCGAAACGGCAGGTGGAGCAGGGAAGGAATCAGAGAACGCCACCGAATCGGTTTCCAAGCGTTGGTTCGTGCCAGTCATACCAGAGAATCGCATCGTCGAGTTGGTCGAGCTTTTAAAGCCGGGACTGCAATGGAATGAATCCAAACTGACCTTCCAACCGCTTGCTCCGCGCACTAAAGGACGACTTTGTCGATTGGCGATTGTTCAAAGCCTGATACTGGCGGCGATCGGAATCGCAATCACTCGACCTTGGGGTTGGCTTGCAGGTGTCATCGCGTTGCCGCTGCTGATCATGTGGGCGATCAAGAAAAGCAAATCAATGCGGTACTCCAGAACCGATTCGGGAGTCGTTTATCGAAGCGGCGTGTTCAACCGAAAAACCAGCATGACGTTTTTCGAAAAGATCCAAACGTTGCGTGTTGACCAGTCTCCCTTCGATCGCCGTTGGGGAATGGCTCGTCTTTCCGTCGACACTGCTGCATCCGGTCCAGCGGAGCATCGCATTGAAGTTCGCTATCTTGACGAGACGTTCGCAAGACACGAACTTCAATTCCTGCGCGAGAAGACTGGCAAAGAGCAACCTGTGTTTGGGTGATAGGGCGAAAATATTGATGCGAAAAACATCGCAGCAGTTTACGACCTCGTTGCAATCAACGACAGCAGCTTTGGCACAAACATTCGATTGGCCCGCGCTCGATGGCTGAGCACTGACTTGACGGCGTCGCCCAACTCACCAAAGGTCTGATGGTACTCAGTGATCTCGAACATCGGATCATAACCAAAACCCCCAGTCCCTTTTTGCTCCGTCAAAATCCGACCGTAGCAACGAGCCTCGCAGTTAAACTTGATTTCTCCCAATGGATCAGCAAGTGCCATGTGGCATGTGTACCATGCCGTTCTTTTCTCCAACGGAACTCCGTTGAGCTTTTCCAATAGCAGCTCATTGTTCTTTTCATCGGTCGCATCTTCGCCAGAAAAGCGGGCAGAGTAAACGCCGGGCGCACCATCAAGCGCGTCCACGCTCAGCCCACTGTCTTCGGCGAGCACCCACTGCCGCAAGTGAATCGCTTGCTCCGTTGCTTTGAGCTTTGCATTCTCTTCGAAAGTCGTTCCCGTCTCTTCGACTTCGATTGAATCCGGGATCTCCGCCAAACAACTTAAGTTGACATTGTAGGGCCGGAGCAACAGTTCTAGCTCTCGCAATTTTTTGGGATTGTTTGTACCCAACACTAAACGAAACGCAACTTTCGACAACGCGAGCTCCTGTACAAATTTGGCGATGAAAGTGTTTGTCGTTTCATCATTTTACCGAGTTAGTATTTCATTTCTATCGAACGACATGAGCGATTTTGTGAATTGAATTCGAACCAGAACATGGAACTGATGTGTGATTTGGCAGAGGCTTCCAGATCCAAACAACATCAGAAACGCTGAAGCGATGTTGATTTTTTTCAACATTGAAGCCCTGATGCTGCCAAGAAACCACACAAAACCACGGGTTTTCCCGCTTTTCAATCAACTTTGTGGCATAGAGTTCAAAAGCAGCATTTGCACCTCCACCCCACCTTAGACGCCTTCCTGACCAATGAATAAGAACCGACCTTTGAAATCAAAGCAATCGCTCCAACCAATCCGCCGAACTGTTCAGGACTCCATCACCAGTCTCAAGAATATCGTTCAACCAGATTCAGCAACGCCGCTCAATGACAAACGCGCATTGCGGTTTGAAAGCCTTGAAGAACGACGAGTTTTGTCTGTGACAGGATTCGAAGGCGTTGATCATTCGCATGATTCAGGTTACATCACAACCGATTTTGACCAATCTCATTTCAACTTTCAGCAAGACGACTCAATCACCTTCCTCAAGGTTGCTGTCAACGGACAAGAGCAGGAACTGACGCCTCAAGAGAACACTTTGAAGCTGGTCGCTGGCGACAGAGTCGAGGTTCTTGAAATTGGATTTAATTCAACCGAAAGCAACGGCGTCTATGCAGCCGAAGGTTACGTTAACAAGATTGGCGACCTCACCAGCGCAAGCTTGATCGACTACAACGACGGACGTTTTTCAGGTGGAGACCGCGACTTCCAAGCCAACGGCGGCGACGGCGTCATTGGTGGGTTGGCCAATGAGTGGATCGTTCAATCGGGCTGGGACCGCATGACGATCAACTTGATGCACTACACTGAAGAAGCAACCGAAGTCGATGGTCGATTCTTCGTCAACATGCAAGTCGGCGAGCCCGATTTCGCGTTTGACACAGACCACCTCGACACCATTCTCAATCAAGAAATCACCGAAGGCGATGAAGTTGACATCCCGGCTCGCTGGTTCAACAACCTTGCGGGCAGCTACCACAACTACGCCGAGGTCGACATCTATCACGACTGTGATCCCAACACGGTTGTGTGGGCAGGAGCCACAGTTGGAAACGCAAGCGTAGACAACTCAATCGAAGGGCTCTTCGTTAACACCCGCGAGGACGATCCCTTCACCGAGCGTTGGACACCTACTGAACCAGGTGAGTACATTCTCAAATACTACATTGATCCTGAGGAGCATGTCAGCGAATCCAACGAAGCGAACAATGTCTACGAAATTCGTTTGACTGTATTGGCAAAGCCAGCTCCAACTGCGATTGATGACACTTTCGACGTTGAAGATGGTTCAACCGTTGTTGATGTGCTTGAAAACGATCTGCCGACTCAAGAAGCAGTTACGCTGTACGAAGAAGACTTCGAAGCCGAATCGCAATCTGAATTGACTTGGACAACGAACCCCAACGGAACTGACACGGCAACGACGGGAGCCTGGGAAGCGACTGATCCCGTTGGCACATCGTGGAATGGCATTGAATTGCAACTGGATGACGCCGCAGAAGGCAAACAGGCATTCGTAACTGGCGGAGATGACGATGGAACCGTTGGGCTCGATGACGTCGATGGTGGAGTCACTTCAGCGATCTCCGAGAGCATTTCTGTTCCTGAGGACGCGGACGTTTCGCTTTCATTCAAGTACACGTTCGCCCATTTGGACAACTCGTCGGAGGATGACTACTTCCGCGTTTCAGTTGTCAGTGAAGACAAAACACAAGTCATCCTTGAAGAGCGTGGCGATGCAAGTGACGTTGAGGGCGAGTGGGTCGACTTCTCCATTGCACTCAATGACTTTGCTGGCGAAGACATTCAACTACTCGTCGAAGCCGCCGACAACAGTGGCGCGAGCTTGGTAGAAGCCGGAATCGACGATGTTAGAATCGAGATTCCTGAAACTCCCACAATGATCCATGAATATTCGCAAGGCGAAAATGGAACGGTCACGCTCAACGAAGACGGAACTTTGAGCTACACACCCGATGAAGGTTTCGAAGGCGAAGACCAGTTCGAATATACACTCACAGACGGTGAAAACATTAGCAACGTGGCAACGGTTACAATCAACGTTGACGCACGAGATTTTAACGTTGGATCCGTCGCGGCTGGAGATGAAGATTCCGCGATCGAACTAAAAATCGAATCGGAATACGACTCAGTCAAAATCTCTGGTGTGCCGTCGGACGCGAAATTGAGCAAAGGCGAATCCTTGGGCAATGGCGCTTATGAACTGGCCGCCGGTGACCTTGAGGGTTTGACGATCACTCCTCCAGCCAACTCTGATCTCGATTTCGAGCTTACCGTCGTGCCGGGTGAAAACGGAGTTTACCTTGATCACTTGAATGAGACGATCGAAGTCATCGTTGACGCAGTAGAAGACGGTGCAACCATCGACGATTTCGGAATTCTAACTGGCAAGAAAGGTGCTTTGCCTCTTCCGATAAACTTTTTTGACAACGATGGATCTGAGTCTCATCAAATCACGTTCAAAGGCCTGCCTAGTTTTGTTCAACTTTCGGCTGGCACCCAAGACGGAAATACGTGGACGCTGAGCAACGATCAGCTCGAAGACTTGGAAATGGCTTCCGAAAAAGTCGGGGATACGTCAGACTGGTCTCGATACGACAGCAAATACGTTTATCAAGACATTGAGATCGGCTACTCAGTTGAGACCTTCGAACTAAACGGAGAAGGAAGCTCACTGGTCAACGACACTTTCAACCTTCGTGTTTGGCAGAAGTCCAAGAAGTAGTCCAACATTAAGTCCAACAAGAGAAGCGATTGAACCAATTGCCGAGACCAACTGCCTTTGACCGGCACCAAGGTGGCTGACAGGAAACTATCAGCCGCCTTTTTTCTTGCGCAGATTGAACCACGGGCAGAGCCGGTGGTAAGAGAAAGGCCCTTAAAAAGGGCCGCACAATACAAGCTCGAAGCCCAAGCGAGTGGAGATTCCAACTCAGTGCCGCAGGCAAGATCCCCACTCGCTATCGCGTCGAGCTTGTATTCTATGCAACTACTGAGTCGATTGAGTGCTCACCAGCAGAGCCGGTGGTTTAAGAAAAACCAATCAGACTAGACAGCCAGGGACTCGACTGGCTCTAGAAAATATTCACGGTTTCGGTCACGATAGATTTAAGACCTATCCCATAACTATGGTGACCGCAAAATCGCATATGATGGTGAGCCGTAGGCGCTAGCCTCGGGCCGGAACAACCAGCAAAATCAGCCATCCGAA
>CAYMFZ010000040.1:0-19246 GCA_964389585.1 uncultured Pirellulaceae bacterium
CCTTGGCTTCGCCTCAGGTCTGGCGCTGTTTCACGGAGTGAAACGCCACAATGTTGAAACCAACGTTGTCGGTGAGCCTGTTCATTTGTGGGACTTCTATTCCAAAAACTGTACTCATCCTGCCACTGAGTTCTTACCTAACTGAGCTTCCAACGACTGAACTCTTCCTAGGACTGAGCTATTCCTACGACTGAGTCTCAACAACTTGCGATGCCGACTTTTCGCCATCAAACGCCGTCACGACGACTTTAACTCCCGGTTCAACATCGACCAAACCTGCAACGTGAACCAAACCTTCGTTATCACTTCGAGATCCACGAATTGGTTTGCCATTGGATTCCGCAAAGAACACATCCGCGTTGGGTAGGGTCTTAATGGGTGGCAATTTACAACTCGGAACGCGCCCGGTCGTTGAAGCCGTCGTTTCCAAGCTTCCACCGCCACGTGGTTTTTCCGTTGGCGAGTCAATCAAATTCCGAATTCGCATTCCAATTTTCGGATCTTGATGCGCTGGATCAAATTCCATCTCGAGAAAGTTCCAGTAGTACGGGTCCGCTTTGTCAAATGGCGTTTGATCGGGATCAGAAAACTTCGAATGATAAAGTGCGTGAACTTCGACGTCACGATCATCGACATCTTTCATCTTGCGACCGAACCCAGGGATTAAACCTCGTCCTCCGCTTCGGCCAATCGGACCAAAGCTACACTCGATCACACGATGATCCACATTCTTCATGACACAGCCGTTGTGAACGTCGCCGTAGACCGACGTAACGCCATCGCGCGAACCAAGTAGTTCGATCACGCGATCAGCGCCAGCCTTAACCCAACCCGCATAGTCAGCCGTCACGCGATCGCGTTGCTCGAAGTTCTTCGGATGATCTTTACTGGCGGAACGTCCGTTCTTGGCACCCGTCCAAACCGTGTGCAAACCATTCACACCTGTTAGGCAAATCAGTGGCGATGAATCGGTGGCTAACAATTCTTGCAGCCAACCAAATTGCTCTTCACCTAGTAGGCTCCGAGTCGGATCCGTTCGATCGTACAGACTTTTGAATTCGTCCCAGCCTTGATCGTCCCACATGTCAACGTCTTGGCTGCTGCGCCAAAGCCGCGAATCCAAAACGATGAACGTGAAATCCCGATTCGGCATTTTCCACGAGCGCCATTTCTTTGGATTCTCGTAGGGATCGACTTCTTCGGCGCCCGTTGTCAAATGGTGCACGATCTGAAAATTACGACGCATGTAAGCCGGATCTTGACCGAGTCCTTCTGTTTTTCGAATCGCGATTTGCTCCGGACCTTTGACGTCATCCATTCCATAGTCGTGGTCTCCTGGATTAATCACGTTCCAGTGTCGCATCATTTGCCAACGGCTCGTCGGACCACAAATCGAGAGACCAACGATCTTGTATGCGTCGTCGGTGCTGGGCGGATACATCAACAATTCCATGTACCAAACGTCGTCTTCCCAGACCATGACTTGGAAATCGTAGTCTTCGAGATGCTTGTAGGCCTCGACGGTCGGCTGGTCTCGAACTTGCCACACGTTTTTTCCGCCCGACATCTTCCAACCATCATCCGTTCGCTGCTGAAGCCCCGAGTTGATCGCGTGACAACTAAGCCCGCACAATTTGTAGGGCGCCTTGAGCTGAGGAAGCCGACCAATGTAGGTTCCTTTGCTGGGAACATCGCCGACCAAACCCGTTCCCGGTCCGCACGAATCTGTATTGATTCGACCATCGCCTGTCACGTCTAAGCCGTCTTTGAAGACCGTATAGAAAAGTGTTTTATCCGCGGGATTGAACGGCAATTTCACGTCGACAATCGCGGTGTTGCGGCGCCATTGGTTGTCAACAATCTCCCCGGTGCCACAAACTGCGACGCTTTGCCAGCCTTGTCCTGGAGCTTCGTTGTCGCTGACGCGGATTTCAACTTTTTTGCCGTCCGAAGCAAACAATCCCACGAACCGCACAACCCAAGTTCCATCGACTTCTTTCAGCGTGTCACCAAGCGGATAGCACGCCAAGCAATCCGCAGTTCCAATGTCCAGCGGCTTGTTATCTCCTGGTACGACTTCGTAGCTATTGACTTCAAAGTCAATCAGTCCGCGGGAAGCGATTCCTGTATAGCCCTCGATTTTTGCTGTCGGCATGTCGATCGTGGCCGTGACTTTTTTGCCGTTGGCTTCAAAACTGATATCCAGTTGCGATTTTTTCTCATTTTTCACTGCAACTTTAATTGTCAAATTGCATTGGTCGCCTGGCTTTAATGGTTCCACGCCTGATGACGACAACATCTGTTCTGCAAAGTCAACATTGCCAGCTTGCGAACCCCGTTTTCCCTTGGGAGGACCGAGAATCTGAAGCTTGTTGTCATCGGTCCAGCCAATCCGGATCACGTCGCTAATCTTGTTGTAGCTTTCGTAGACCGAACTCGCCCCAATCGCAACGCCAATCCATTTCCTGACTGATACATTTTCCAACTAGGATCGTCGCCCTCTTTGGGGGCAGGACGATCGCCACGAAATGTGAAACTTGTCTTGATTGTATATTCGCCTTTGAGATTCCACTCTGGCGAATAGATGATTCCATCAACCAACGAAGGGTCGTAGTCTGTTTTGAACTCAAAGTCGTGCGTCTCGGCGTGATAAGGAAATCCAGTTCGTCGAGCGCGATCGCCATAATTCGTCAGGCGTCGTCGCAGCGCGCCGTTTTCAATTTTCCAATAGCCGGGATTAAGCGTTTGCCATTGATGTCCATGGAACATCGAATCCGGTCCCTGGAATTCAAAAAGCGTTTTCGTGGTTGGCAATGAGCTGCCCGTTGTGGCGGCGAGTCCGCTTGGCACCGTTGCAGCCGCTGCGACAGCCCCTGCAGCGACGGCGGATTTTGCGAGAAAGTCTCGTCGGTCAATTTCTTTTTCGCTACGTTGATTTTCGTCGCTCATGTCTACCAATCTATTGGGTTAATCGCAATTTCGTCGCACTACTTTTCCGCTGCTTTTGACGCTACTAGAATAGCGACAGATGAACGTCAGAACCAATTTCCTGGATGAATTATTATTTGTTTCTGACAAAGACTTGTATCAACAGGTCGCCATTTGCATTTTGATTAACAACACGGAGAGTTGCACGATGAGACTTCAAAATTCTTTGCATGCGCCAAATTCATTTGGGCTCAGCACACTGTATCGCGTATCATGCTTTTTTGTTTTAGCGATGGTATTGCTGGCTTGGCTATCACCAGAATCACAAGCCGATGAACCTAAGTGGTATCCGTTCGTCGTTGCGCGAGGCCCGGACCGAATGGCGATCCAAAACACACCCATCATGCAGCGACCGTATCGTCCAATGCATTTCTACGGCAACGCGGTTCGTCGAACCTATTATCGTGGCAATCCCGCGCCACTTCCGCGAGACCTTGCTCGCGCGACAACGACTGTGATTTTGCGCCGATAGTACTTTGAATGTAAGACGCGACGTGCGAATTCGACCTGCAACGCCTAGTGCCTTACGGCTCACACTTTGTCTGCATGCTTAATCGGCTAAAAGTGAGCCGTGACGCGTAAGCGGCCGGGCGTCTAGCAGTATTTAGATCGAAAACGTTGTTGTTATGAATTCTTCTGAATGAGTCTTTGGCGGGCGCGCTGACAGCTCGGAGAGCTGAGCGACATTGTCGCTCGATTTTCCAAATCGAATGCGGGCCTCACGCTATCTGTCAAAAATTTAAAAAACGATCTCACCAATAAACTGGTCACCTTTGGTCAGGCCTTAACATTCCCCGGCTGGGAAGAAAAAGAAAAGGTACGAAGCGAGACCTGCAAGGCCCGGTGCCTTACCGCCCATGTCTCACAATTCCAAAATACTCGTGAATGAACTCCTTGCGATCGCCTTCATGCTTAACGTACTGAAGCATCGCCAGCAACTTCGTTTGATCACGTTTTAACTTTGCCGCCATCCGCTCGGCGTCTGTTAGCTTTTCCGGCAAATCGCCTACAACTGACAATTGAAGTGGATGATGCAGGCTGCCTTCAATCACGCCCCAACGATCCATCATCGCAAGTGCCGTCTCCAATCGACGGTCGTGTTTTTGTTTATGGTGAAGCCGTTCTCGCAGCCAGTCCAATCCGAACGCATTGATTTGCTCAAGTTCGTTTTGCAAAAAGTCATACACGCGTTGGTAGAACTCTGCGTCTGGATTGCTCCACTGCATGAACTCCATCTGCGTTGCAAGATCTCGTTCGTCGTACATCAACAGGCACTTTGAAGGCAAACCATCACGCCCTGCCCTGCCGATTTCTTGATAATAAGACTCCAAAGCTCCGGGCAGATCCGCGTGCAAGACATATCGAATGTCCTCTTTATCGACGCCCATTCCGAATGCATTGGTCGCCAACACCAAATGGCCCGGCTCACTCATAAACGACTCTTGCAATTGGCGTCTTCGATTTCGTTGAAGGTCGCCGTGGTAAATCAGATGCGGAACGTCGTTGTCCCACAACCGATCACTGAACTCCATCAACTTTCGAATCAAAGTGAAATAGACGATCCCGCTGCCCGGCAACTCTTTACGCGTTTGCTCGATCAAATCGTACTTCGCATCATCGTCCCATACTTGAACGACATCGAGGCTAAGATTGGGTCGATCAATCCCTTCGTGAAAATGCTTGATCTCATCAGGCTCCAGCCCAAGTTGCCGAACGATGTCAGCTTGGACATCAGGCGTCGCCGTGGCGGTCAAAGCGATCGTTGTTGGGCTGCCAAGCGATTGGCGAATCTCGCCGACCCGAGTGTAGTCTGGACGAAAGTCATGGCCCCACTCGCTGATGCAATGGGCTTCGTCGACCGCCAACAAAACGATTTGTCGACGATTGATGATTTCACAAAAATCGGATTTGCGAAAACGCTCTGGCGTAACGTACAACAAATCGTATTCACCAGCCGCAAGATTTTCATACCGCGTCAATCGTTCCTGCCGCTTCAATGAGGAGTTCACGAATGTTGCGTCGACTCCTTTGGACATCAACGCGTCGACCTGATCTTTCATCAGCGCGATCAGCGGAGAAATAATCAACGTCAACGGAGGCTTGGTTGGTAATTCCGTTTGGCTACTTTCGGTTTGACTTCTCTTGGCCTGGCTTCTCTTGGCTTGGCTACTTCTTGCGAGAGCGATGGCTGGGATCTGGTAGCAAACACTCTTTCCCATTCCAGTCGGCATGATCACCAAGCAATGCGAGCCCGCCAATACTTCATCAATAATTTTGCCTTGACTTCCTCGAAACTCGCGGTGTCCAAAAACTTCCAGCAATATTTCTTCGGGACGCTGCATTTTGTTGGAAGACTCTTTGTTAAATACGGCTGAATCAAAGTCGCTGACAGTTCCACAGAAACCAAAATCTGTTTTTGGAGTTTAAGACACTGGAGAAGATTGAATCAAAATCAAGCTTTTTCAACCCACCAGAATCAACCATGGAATGGCGAATCAAGTATCGTATTGGTTTTTGGTTACTCTACAATTGAAATTGAAATTTAGTTACATGTGCTCGCCACCTAAGAAACATGAATAACACCAAGCCCTTGGATCGACTCTGGCTCGCCATCGTCCTTTTGATCCCGATTTTGATTCCCATCTCACCCTCAATCGCTGACGAAGAAGTCAGTGTCACTCGAAAATTTTCCGGGAAAGTTGCCGACGCAGAATTGAAAGCGTTGCATCCTTTCTCGGGGACAATTGTCGACGCGAACCGTTGGAAAGAGCTTTGGACCGCATGGCGACCTGACCAAGCTGTTCCGCAAATCGACTTTCAAACTGAATTAGTAATCGTCAACATCGCCCGCGGTCCCAACACGGTTTTTGCGAATACTTTGAAAATCGACGACCAAAGCAACCTCAAGTTCGAAGTCGCCTCGACTCGCATGGCAGGTCCAGGATTCGGCTATCTCATCATGGTGATTCCCAAATCCGGGATCAAATCGGTAAACGGAGTGGCCCTCGATGCCAAGCCACCCACCATCGCTTCCCCCGCAAACCAAAACAATATCGACACGCGTGCCGTAGGCAAAGAATCAGTAACGGTCGAAATTGTTGGAGGGGTTCGAACCGGGATCCCTTCGACGGGCGTTGAAACCACAGGCAATCTCATCGCTGCAAATAACATCGTTTGGGAATTAGATTTTCAAAACAAAGAAGCGTTGCTTAAGTCTGCGATGAACGTCGGAGATTCATTGGCTCGCGTCAAAGGTGAACTTGTAATGGAACGCGGAACCGATGCACGCTCAAGGTTTATCGTTCAAGTCGAATCAATCGAACGCCTTGACCTTGTTCCACCTCCCAATGCATATTCCGATCGCGGCGATAGACAGATCGTCAATAACAAGCGGAAGGACTTACCAGCCAATCAACCCGCAGCCGAAACGGTTCCGAGCACCAATGAAGACAACATGGAACCGACACCACTAAATCCGATCGACAACCCTCCAGCCTTGAACAGCTTTGACGTCGTCAGCTTGGTGACGAGCGACGGGCAAACTCAAACAATCGACCAGAATGGCAAAGTCATCTACTCGTCGACCGCAAAGAACACAACGAACGAATGGTCGATCAAACCGAACACACTCGCCAAGCTTCACAGGTTCGTCGCAGAGACGGATTGGTCGAGCGTCCCACGAGATATACGGGGAAGGAACAGCGAAGAAGAACTTAGCTTCATGATTTCAGTCGAGAGTGCCCAGTCGGTTACCCGGATCTATATCGATAGCAGCAGGGTCGCCGAACAAGCAAAAATGAAAGAGTTTTTCGAACTCATTCGGCAGGTTGGTGCCGACCGAAAGTGATTTCGCCAGCCATTTCCCAGCGGCGCAGCTTCGATTGTCGTTGATTGCTTCGTCGCCAACCAGCTATGATTGATCAGGTTCTTTCTCTTACTAATTCTCAAGAGTGACTTAATGACAACTAACTTTCGTGACCCCAAACGTCTCCTCAGCGCGCCGCTTGCATTGATGGCTTTGACGTTTGTAGCCTTCTCCCTCAATTCGATGCTTCTTCCTTCGACGTCTTTCGCCCAAGAGGATACGAAAGAAGTTGAGAAGGATGAAGCCAAGAAGGTCAGCCCATCCAAGCAAATTTCGAATCTCAAATCTGAACTGCGAAGCGAAATTGCTGACTTGTCCGAGGACTACGCAGACGCGAAAGACGATGAAGCTCGTCAGGCAGTGATTGTCGCCCGACGTGCGATGGAACAGTCAACCGTTGCTTCGTTGCTGAAAATCACAAAAGAGAGGAGCAGCAAAAGTCGGAATGTTCGCGACTTGGTTTGGTTTGTCAATCGAACAAAAGGCGTCGCGAGAGAGACGCTCTACAACGAGTTGATGGAAGTCTATGCAGACTCGCCCGATTTGGATGATCTTGCCAAGGCACTTGCCAAGTCTTCGAAACCCGACGAACAAGTCGAAAAATGGCTTGTTGAGTTGATTGAAAAAAGTCCAAAAGAAAAAGTCAAAGGCGCCGCGACGCTTGCTTTGATTGACTACCTTGAAAAGCTTCAAGTAACGTTGTCGAGTCCAAACGTTGATGATACTTCGGAGTATCTGAACCGTCGTTCGGAAGATGAATTGTCAGCCGAGATCGACACGCTTCTTAAAACCTGCGTGGAAGATTTTGCTGATACCAAATTTGGGCGAAGCACCGTTGGCGCGACTGCCGCAATGAAGTTGGCACAAATGAATTTGAAAGTCGGTCGTGTCGCGCCAGATATCGTTGGCGTCGATCTCGATGATGTCGAGTTCAAGCTCTCGGACTACCGCGGCAAAGTCGTCATGATTGATTTCTGGGGTGATTGGTGAGGACCGTGTCGGGCAATGTACCCACACGAGCGGTCGCTCGTAAAACAATTGGCTGACAAACCGTTCGCCATCATCGGTGTTAATAGTGACGACGATCTTGATGAGATTCGTGATATCGTCAAGAAAAAAAACCTGACTTGGCGAAGCTTTCAAAACCAACAATCTGACGGTGCCATTGCCGACAAATGGGGGATTCGTGGTTGGCCCACAATCTTCATCCTCGATGAAAATGGAAAGATTCGTCACAGAGACATTCGTGGCGACCGAATCGATACTGCCATCGAAGAGTTGCTCGAAGAAATGGGCCACACGGTCAAGATCACGCATGAAGACGAGGAAGAGGAAGCCGAAAATGACGAGGATTCGGCGGAAGAAAAAGCAGAAGATACCGAGGATTCAGAGGACAAAGACTGAGACAGCATGTCGGTCGCTTGTCTCACCATCTTGGCAAGTCGCAAGCCTTCCAATTTGAGTTGACACGTTTTGGCAGTCGAAGTTAAAATCGGAACCGAGCCGAATGGCTCGAGTGTTATATTTGTCCGGTCAGGTATTTTCCTGACCGGGCTTTTTTTTGTTTGTCCTCGTCTTTGGATCAAAAAGTCGTTGATCACTCCGTGGTCAAAACGGGCCGAAAGTTAGATCTAACCAAACCCCACCAAGCACGCCAAACAAAAGAACTACGAGCAAAAGCAAACCAATAAATGCTTGGCGTCTCTCAAAATGCCAAAGAACAAACACAGGCAAGACTTACTTTGATTTCTGAGAAATCAGCGACTATCGATCAAAGCTCCAGCATCTCACTTGCGTCGTATCGACTTGCAACATGGACGGGAAAATCGTCACCCAGAATTCGCTGATGCGTGGCCCGCGCCCTTTCAGGTTCATTGTTCTCTTCCGAAAGATGACACAGACAAGCCCACTTCATTCGCTCCGTCCCCGTTTGCTTGAGCAACAGAGCCGCGTCTTCGTTGGAAAGATGCCCACCGTCTCCGCTGATGCGACGCTTTAGATGTTCGGGGTAAGGCCCCGTCTCCAACATCTCTTCGTCGTAATTGCTTTCAATCACCACCGCGTCCAGCGAGCGAAGCACATCCCGCAGGCCATCAAAAGCATGCCCAAGATCCGTCATGATTCCAACTCGATGCTGTTTGTCTTCGACGACAAACGCCACGCCATCGACACTGTCGTGGGGCGTTGGAACCGAATGAACAGTCACGTCGCCAAACGATTGAGAATTACCCGCAGTGAACAATCGGACTCGCTCAAGATTTCCGATCTTCTGATGACGCTGAACGGCAAGCAACGTCCGTCGCGTTATATAGACCGGCATTCCAAATTTACGTTGGAACACGCCGACAGCGCGCGTGTGATCGCTATGATCGTGTGAGATAAACAGACCGGCAACGTTGCGGATATCGCGCCCATAACGGGCCAAACGTTCTTCTGCTTGTTTTCCGCTAATTCCAGCATCAAACAACAGGCCAACGTTACCCGATTCGACGTAAAAGCAGTTGCCGTTACTTCCTGATTGCAGCGAGACGACTTTCATGGTCGACGATTTTAAGCATGTCGGTCAATTTGGCCAGATGAGATCCCGTGTTCGACGTGTAAACTTAAGTCCATGACCTCCGCATCCAACAACCCACTCGCGCCTTGGTCCCAAGCCTGGTACGACTACCAAAAAACTGCTTTGGGAGAATCAGCCTGTCGTCAACTCGGATTTTACGTCATTCCAGATGGCCTCACGATTTCAATTGTCATTCCTTTTCTCAACGAGCAAGCGACGCTGCCGGAAGTGATCAAGCAAGTCGTCGCAGTTCCGATTCGAAAGCAGATTGTGCTTGTGGATGATGGCAGCACCGACGATTCGTTTGCGATTGTTTCTGAACTTGCGAAAAAATTGACCGACGAAATGAACTGCTTTCAAATCGAGTCGCACGCTTCGAATTTTGGCAAAGGCCGTTCGCTTCGCACAGGTTTTGCCGCTGCGACAGGTGACATTGTGATCGTCCAAGACGCGGATTTGGAATACAGTCCAGACGAATTCCCAAGACTTATCCAACCGATCATCGAGCAACAAGCTGACGTTGTGTATGGCAGCAGATTTTTGGGTGAACGGTCATCCCAAGCCGGCTATTATTGGAATTACATTGGGAACCGAGTGATCACCACGCTTTCGAACGTATTTACAAACTTGAATCTGACTGACATTGAAACCGGTCACAAAGTCTTCAAGCGAGATGTTCTCAAGCAGATCGGGCCAAAGCTGATCAGTGATGGCTTTTCGATCGAACCAGAACTCACCGCCCGAGTTGCGAAGGCAAACTTTCGCGTTTTCGAAGTCCCAGTCCAATACGCCGGTCGGACGTATGAAGAAGGCAAGAAGATTCGGTTTTGGAAAGATGGTTTGTCGGCGCTTTGGAGCATTGTTAGGTTTGGCTTATTCGGCTGAGGCATTGTGGTTTTTCACTCCGTGAAACACCCCAGACCTGAGGCGAAGCCAAGGTCAGAACTCTTCAAGCTTCATTTTTCGAAGCACTGCTTCATTTTTTGAAGCACTCTGTCGCTTCGCTCGGAGCAGGCGCTATTTCACGGAGTGAAATGCCACAATGAAAGATCTGGTCCACGAAACGCAGACCATTACAGCACACGTTGACTCGCTGGAAAACTTCCCAGCACTGTCAGATTCTTACAATGAGCCCGTGCCTCGCCAATGATCTGAGCGATCTTGTCATCCTCACGATGACCTTCGAGGTCCAAGAAAAAAGTGTAATCCCAATTCTCTTCCCGACTGGGTCGCTTCTCGATGTGAGTCAAATTAATCGAATTGCGTTTGAAAATGTCCAAGACATTGACGAGAGCACCCGAACGATCATCCGTCGTAAACATGATTGAAGTTTTGTCTTTGCCCGAGATCATCGTTTGGCTCTTCGCCAAAATCAGAAACCTTGTCATGTTCGATTGGCGATCTTCAATCGCTTGGAACAATGGGCGTAGTCCATAGATTTCGCCAGCAAGTGGAGAACCGATCGCCGCCACTCCACAATTCGGATCTTCATCAATCTCCGCCTTCGCTTTTTGCGTCGCCAGCGCGGTACTTTCGGTTGGAATCCGAGTTGCTTGAGGATATTGAGTGCTTAACCAATTGCGACACTGCTCAAACACGCCAGGCTTCGAATAGATCTTTCGCACCTGTTCCGGTTTGCAATTCGCCAACAAGCAAAATTGAATTTGAAGTTTGACTTCGCCATAGATCTTCAGTTTGTCACTCAACTCAATAAACGAATCAAGCGTTTCGTTAACGCCTCCAACCGTGCTGTTTTCAACGGGCACGAGACCATAATCAATCTCGTCATCGACCACCTGTTGAAAGACCGTCCGAATATCTCGCGTGGGAACAAAGTTTACGCTTGAGCCGAAATGGCGAACCGCAGCCAAGTGTGAGAACTCGCCTTGGGGCCCAAGAAAACCAATGCTCAGCGGTTTCTCCAAAGCGAAACTGCCACTCATCAGCTCGCGGTAAATCGACTCCATCGTCCGATCAGTCAGTGGTCCTTCATTAAGCGATTTGATTTTGTTAAGTACGGCGTGTTCGCGATGAGGCGCGTAAATCGGTACGTCACTTTTGCGTTTGAACTCGCCGACTTGGACGACGAGATTGGCACGCATGTTAATGTGATCCGTCAAAAGTTTGTCGACGACATCAATTGCGTTATTCAGTTCCTCCTCTGAACCAAATTGATCACTTTGGGGTTTTGGAACGTAGCGGTGGTCTTCGTCATAGACGGGAAAGCTGCCCAGCACAAACAGGCTTTTACAATGGGCTCGTACTTCACCCAGGATCTCTGCAGTTCGACCATCTTTCGCATGCCCCAGCATGTCGACAAAGAAAGTGTACTCCGTGCCCACGTCGCGACTGGGCCTTTTTTCAATGTGACTCAGGTTGATGTCGTTTCGCTTGAACACCGAGAGAATATCCACAAGTGAACCAGCGCGGTCTGCACAAGTGAACATTAAAGATGTCTTGTCGTTGCCAGTGACTTTCGTTTCTTGTTTCGAAAGAATCAAAAATCGCGTGATGTTGTTTGGGCAATCTTCGATACCTTCGAACAAAGTATTCAATCCGTAAAGCTCTGCGGCTTTGCTTGAGCCCACCGCAACAACACCATCAGACGGATTGGCGAGATAAGCGATTTCCGCCGACGCTGCTGTGCTCTGCGCCGGAATTCGTTGGGCGTCTGGATAATGGTCCGTCAGCCATTGGTTGCATTGCGCGAGGGCTTCTCCCTTGGAATAAATAAGCTTGACGTTATCCGGCTCGCACTTGCCCAGCAGACTGAATTTAATGGCAAGCCGAATCTCGCCACAAATCGTTAGCCGACCAAAGTAATCCGAAAATGAATCAAGCGTTTCAATGATCGCGCCGCCGGTGCTGTTTTCAATCGGAACCAACCCGTAGTCAACGTGACCACGGGCGACTTCTTCGAACACACCTTCTAAAGCGCGTAAGTTTTCATAGTCGACGTTGTCGCCGAAATATTGAGAAGCGGCGAGGTGACTGAATGTTCCTTGGGGACCGAGATAACCAACTCGCGTCGTCCGCCCCAACACATATGCGCCATTCAATATCTCCCGATAGACGCCTTCGAGGGCTGAGTTTGGAATCGGGCCAGGGTTGTTGTCGAGAACCCTACTCAGCGTCGACGCTTCTTGGGTTCGGTCGAGCGAACGTCGGCCAAGCTGTTTGCGACGAAGCTGTGATTGCTCAACCGCAAGTTTAGACCGGTCATTGATCAGCTTGACCAGTCGTTGATCTACGGCATCAATATCGTTGCGAAGTTGCTGAAGTGTTTTGTCGGTTGCAGGCATGAATCATTCGAGGTCAGAGCAGATCAGTCTTAATCGTAATCCTAATCATAATCTTAATCCTCAAGTTAGTCCTAACCCATAACGAACCTTATATAGCAAACCACATTGGCGTATTGATTGGAAACATCGAGCTGACTTGAAATTCAGCCCGTTGGCACCAGAGCTTAATTGGCAACCACGAACTCCAGCCAACCAGTTCGAGTGCCAAATCATGTAGCGTTGATGGAACCAGTTGATGCCAATCGAGCTGGTTCGGTTCCAAGCGGATCAATTCGAGTGCCAACGGAGGCTAGTGGTTCATCAAAGCTGAACGGGTGCCGTGTTTAGCTTGCGTAAGCATGCTCACGACAAGCGTGAGACATGGCACCCAGTCATACGTTTGCACCCGGTGATGGGCGGAGGAGCGCACATCTGGGGGCGGAAGTTGTCACTCAGTGCGGTGGCGCAGTGATACGGTGGCACTCAGTGCGGTGGCGCAGTGATACGGTGGCACTCAGTGCGGTGGCACCCAGTGATACGGTCAAATCCGACCTGACAAACTACTACTAAGATTGACGACGTTTTTTAGTGCCAACGGCGCTGCAGGCACCACGTTTTTGAGTGCCAACGGCACGGCAGGCGATAGCCATGGACGCAAGTCCATGGTTGGTGTTCAACCGAGTATCACGGAGTCCTGAAAGGACGGTAGGAGGATGCGTCTTTTGAGGACACTCCGTGATAAGTCGAGTTGTCATCGTAGAGGGGAGCAAGATTTAGACTATGAGATCGTTCGTTTTGCGAAAGACTAGAGAAAGATATAGCCTTCTTCACCATGCTGACTCACATCCAGTCCACGCTGCTCTTCTTCTGGTGATACTCGCAGACCAAGCGTTGCATTAATAATCACTAGCAACAAAACCGTTCCCACGATCGCTAGTCCAGCCGAAGCCGCGATACTGACGAACTGATTGATCAACTGGCCCACTTCGCCCGACTCAAGCATCCCGCTTCGTCCACCAGTGATCACTCGAGTTGCGAATACCCCAGTCAAAACCGCTCCGACAGCACCACCAACTCCATGTACACCAAATGCGTCTAGCGAATCGTCGTACTTAAACATCTTTTTCATTCCCGAGCACGCCCAGCAGCAAACGACTCCTGCGATGAGTCCGAGAATAATTGCTGACATGGTTGAAACCGAACCACAAGCCGGAGTGATGCAAACCAATCCAGCAACTGCGCCAGAACAGCCGCCTAAAACCGTCGCTTTGCCACGTGTAATCCACTCGTACCCAGCCCATGAAACGACGCCCGCTGCGGCGGCTAAGTGAGTCGCAACAAATGCGTTGACGGCAAACGTTCCAGCCGACAAAGCACTACCAGCATTGAATCCAAACCAGCCCACCCACAGCAACGCCGTACCGATGCATGTGTAAGTCAAGTTATGAGGAGGCATCGGGTCTTTGCCAAACCCAATCCGCTTGCCGACGAAGATCGCACACACAAGTGCGGATACGCCAGAGCTAATATGAACAACCGTTCCGCCCGCAAAATCAAGCGCGGGGAACAAAGCGTTTTCATTCCATTCACACAACCAACCTGCATCACTCCAAACCCAATGGCAAATTGGACAATAGACAAGCAAACCCCATAAGACCATAAACACGCACATCGCCGAGAACCTAAATCTTTCGGCGAACGCTCCACAAATTAGGGCCGGCGTGATTATGAAAAACATTCCTTGAAAACACATAAAAATCGACGTTGGCATCGACCCGCCTTCACCTGGTGTAAATACGGCGTACTCATCTTGTGCCAAACGAGACTTCAAATTTGATAACGTTTCGCCGAGGGCAGCTTTGTCATCTGAAGATTCTGCTGAAGCCAACGCCGACTCAACACTTGGAATCTGGTCAGCGACAAGCATCGGATTCACACCCTTCAAAAACACATGATCAAAGTTTCCGAAGTACGGATTGTCACCACCGAATGCCAAGCTATATCCAACCAACGCCCAGACGACCGACATCAAACCCATTAAGAAAATGCACTGCATCATCACGCTGAGAATATTTTTTTTGCGAACCAGTCCTCCATAGAACAAAGCGAGCCCGGGTGCCGTCATCATCAGCACCAATGCTGAGCAACTAAGCATCCAAGCGATGTCAGCGCCGACAAACTCAGGGGCAGAAGCTTCTGAAACCTCTTCAACAACGTCATCGCTCAAATCAGTCGCGGTATCGGCTAGCTGGGTTGCAGATTCTTGCGCTAATCCCGTCTGGCTAATCAGACTCCAGCAGAAAACGGTGACAAACACGATCAACAGGCAGTTTAAGGCCTTCATCGAAGCTCCTTGGTCAACGCGATATGACACAAGAAAAACCGACCTTTTGTTCAGGTCCGATTTTTAAGCGTGTGAAACGCGGATTTAGTTTTGGAAGGTAAGTAGTTAACTAAATCCCAAGATTGCAATCTCCATGCCAAGCTATCACGGGCAAAAACCGCGCCCCCATTAGGCCGTAACAAGGGCAAGTAATTTCAAATTCACGGACCTGTCCCCGGTCGCTTCAAATAGGATGGTGAGGATTCTGACGGCAGAAGATTTCGCAACCAACCGACTTTTAAAGAATGAAAAATGAATCGTTGGGAAGTTGGTTCTGAATTCGATTGGTCCGAGCGATTTCTTCGAACTGAATCTTCGCAGGAACGCGGCATCAGACTTCCCAGCGCCTTCGAGTTGTTCTCGACTGGAACGGCTTGCCTCTTCGCATTGCAACGTTCGCTTCCAGAACAAACCAAACGCATCCGAATTCACTTGCCGAGCCTCTACTGCATCAAAGTTGCCGCACACGTGCAAAAAATCTTTGACGTCTGCTGGTATCGCGATCTTCCAACCGAGCCTACCGCCGATTTTGAATCGTTGAACGCTCAACCCGGTGACATCGTGATGGCGTTTAATCTTTACGGAATACGAACTCATGAGGCTTGGCAGAATTGGCACCGAGATCATCAAGACGTCACCATGCTTGAGGACCATAGTCACGACCCCTTCTCGGATTGGGCGCAACAAAGTCTCGCCGACTATGCGTTTGCGTCGCTTCGAAAAACGCTTCCCATTCCTGATGGGGGAATGTTGTGGTCTCCAAAAAATCACTTCGTCCGTTCCGCTTGGGGCGATGAACTACCTGGCGCCGCCAAACGTTTGAAGGCGATGAAGCTAAAGCATCGATACCTAGTCGGCGAAGAGATTGAAAAAGATCGATACCGAAAGCTTGAAATCGAAAGCCAAAATGAAATGGGCTACGAAAGCGGAAATCTTGTCTCTGATTTCACGGCCAGGCATTTACATCTACTCGACATCGCTGGTCTGCGTGCTCAGAAGATGGCAAACATTCGATCTTTTTTAAAGTTTGCTGACAACAAGCCGAATTCAAAATGGAAACCACTTTTTAAACATTGGGACGCAGGCACGGCTCCACTCAACGCCATCGTTCAATGCCAAACCGAAACGACGCGTGATCAAATTCGCGCGCATCTGATCAAGCACAACATCTTTACCGCCATTCACTGGCTTCAGCCTCATCAAGGCATTTCATCGGGTGACGAGGAGACGATCGAGCTGACCCGTCGCGTACTGACCATCCCTCTAGATGCGAGGTACGATGCAACCGATGTTCGAAAAGTGTTTGAGATCATGTCTGCAATTTGAGGCTACCCAAACAGCAATTTTCATTCACCGCAAACGGTGCTAAGCGACTTCGCGGCGCGGGGCAACGGGCGGAAGTTCTTGCTGAATTTCATTCAACATAGCACGAAGTGATTCCACCTCTGACCCGCTCAGCCTCGCCGACTCAACTAGATAAGCCAACATTGGGACAGGACGTCCTTTAAAAACGGTATGCAACAATTGATCACTCGCGTGGTCGATGCATTCCGATTCAGAAAAATTCGATCTGTACAGGTACCGATTTCCTTTCCGCTGAAAATCGAGCACGCCTTTTTGTACAAGTCGGTGAAGTAACGTCTTGATCGTACCCGGCGTCCAATCGGTCGTATCACCAAGCCGAGAAGTAATCTCGCCTGACGTGATTGGCTCGCATCGCCAGACTTCATGCATCACTCGCCATTCAGCATCGGAAATGCTTGGGCAAATTTCTGGCATAAGTCGGCTCCTAATACGATAAAGTTGCCTGCTAGTTACGGAAAATTCGAAACCGGGTCAAGACCACAAATCTCAATACGTTCTAGCGAGGAACGGCTGGCGTCAACGACTCGCTGATACGGGCTTGGTCGACCGCGTAGACGTAGATCGAATCTTCCGAGATCACGGATCGTTCCGAGTTAGCGATGTTCAAAGTACTTCGCACAACATGATCGCCTTGAGAAACGCCAACCGCTGTAAATTTGAAAGCGACCTTTTCGCCTGCACCAATCATGGCTTGTTCAAACGTTAAGGCATTGCCAAATTGGCTGACGTTTTTGGAGTCCTTTGCAGGAATCAATGAGTCTGGCAAAGCAACTTTGACGTTGATGCCGCTGGCTTGGCGACTGCCGTGATTTTCAACTTCGACAATGAACTCCGCAGTGGCACCTACTTGGACTGGGCCGGTTTGATTCTTGATGCGTACGCTCAAGTCAGCCCGAGTTGAAACCTGAGTTGCCAACAGAAACTCTTTGTCCATCGTCTCATCGCTTTTGATTCGAATGTTACAAACCTGCTGGCCTTCTTTAAGCGCTGTGGCTTTCATTTGAATCTGTTCATTGGTCTTGGCAGCCAGTCGGTCAAAGTGCCAAACCAACCCGCCTGTAATTTCATCGACATCCGCTTGGCGACTGATCGTTGTGACTTTCATGCCATCGGGAACCATCAACGAAACCTCAACGTTCGTCACATCGACTTCGCCCGTGTTCTCGACGTTAATCGAATAGATGCCATCTCGCTCGACGAAGTTGATTTTTGGGCCGGCGGCTGAGAGTCGCAGTTCTGGTTGAAACACGACAACATCCATCGTCGCCTGCTCTGTTTTCGTAGTCGCTGATTTTGCGACGACTTGTAAAGCACCAGCTCCAGCAGTCAATGCCCTCGAGTCGAGTTGAACTTTGACTGACTCGCCAGGTTGAATTTCAGGAATGACGCCGCTAACAGACTTGGCCTGTTGTAGCGTGCTTGGCAGCATTGTCTCGACTTGAATATCAGTTGCAACTCCATCACCAACATTGGTGATCGTCGCCCGGTGACTGACGGTTTTCCCAGTGGTTGTTTGGCTTGGGCCATCAATGTTGATCGAAAGTTGTGGTTGCTGAACTCCAACTACCATGCTCTGTCGATTCTCAACAACCATCTGAGTTGAAATATCAAGCGGAAGTTTTTGGGTCGGCACAACATTCATAACAACTTGCTGCATTTTTGATGCATTGATTTTCGAAACCACAAATACGTGTTGCTGTCCGTCAATCTGTGTTGGCTGAGGATTTGACGACACAAACTTGACGTAAGGTGGCAAAATCGTGACCAGTCGAACGTTGTTTACATCTTCCTCGCCCATGTTACGAAGGCTGATTTGAACTCGTGCATTTTGGTCAACGTTGACGAATCGAGGAGCTCGGATTTCGGTTGCAACAAGTTGTTTGGTGATGTTGACTTGTTCGGCAGGCAGCATCGTTTTGGTCGTGGAAGAAGAGGACATTGTAGAAACCGAACCAGTCGTCATCATATTTGATGTGGGCGGAAGCGAAGTCTTAACCTGCCGAAAAACGTTTGGTGTCGTTTGAGGCTGTTGACTTACAACCGGGCGCGATCGTTGCTGAAGCGTTTTGGGAACCTGAATTTCGTCAAATTGAATCTGGTTCGGATTGGCAACCGCTTTCGTTTGACGCTTATCAACGTCGCCTCGCGATGTCTTATCGAGGATGCGTTTTGGCTGGACTTTTTGCGTCGAAGTCGATTTCAGTTTGATCACGCGGTTGACTGTTTGCCCTTCACCAATGAAATGGTCTTGCGCAATGGCTTGCTGCCCGACGGACGTAAACGCCGCAACCACGATTGAAAATACGACAGCGATTTTGAGGGAAAACTGAATCATTAAAAGGCTCCGACGTCGATGAGCAGGATGAAAAACTTGCTTCTCATCATTCATCGACGCAGAACAATCGCTTCATTCATCAATAACTTCGCAAGCGGAAGACTTGGCCGAAACCGCCTAAACCACCGACTGCCGCTAGCAAAAAAGGCGACAACCTTTCGATTGTCGCCAGTTTTTAAACTTATGAAGCTGGCCGATTGGAGGCGGCCAAGCTGTTCTATTCGCCAGTGTTGTTGTCGGCATCTGGTTTGATGTCCAACTTTACACCCTTGCCTGTTCCATCGCCTCGAAACTTAACCGTCTTGCTAAGCTGTTTTCGATTGAGACATTTCAGCGTGTCATGCAGTCGACGTTTGGGGCAAATTTTTGGATCGACATCTAGAGGATCATCAATAAACATTGGCCAGCCTTGATCTTGAAATGCGTTGAGCACTCGTTCTTGATTTCCCGCTGGCCATTTGAATCGTTTGAT
>CAYMFZ010000041.1:0-11871 GCA_964389585.1 uncultured Pirellulaceae bacterium
GAGTAAAGCACGACAACTGCACCGATTAGAAAACCAGTCTTCGCCCACGACCCGAGCGTTTGCGTGTACATGGTCGCAAGAACCGAAATGAGTTGATCACTTGCAGGAACCGTTCCGTTTCGATGCAAGATCGCAGCGCCAAGCAAATAAAACATCGCCGTCATTGCGGTGTAACAAATCATCGCCAAGATCGCGTCCCAATACATCACGCGAATCCAGCCTTTGGCACGGCGCTCCCATTCGATTGAATCGTCTTTCTTTCCAGCGAAAGATGCGTAGCCTTTTTCAATCAGCCAATAGTTGTAGGCCAGGATTTCGTCACCACCAACTCCCGTAATTCCGAACGCGCCGATCGCGACCAACAAAGCCGCTTGCGAAGGCCAACTCGGCATCAATCCAGTCGCCAACTCAGGTCCCGTCACGGCCATCTCAGTCGTCTGCAACATGACCAGCGATAACACCGTAAACAAAGTAAACAAACCGATCATGATCAGTGAAGCTTTCTCAAGCATCACGTAGTATCCGCGGTAAACCAAAACCGATACCGAAAGCGCGATTATCAAAGTTGTGGCGTAGCGAAACGGAATGTAAATATTCTCTGTCAGTACCAAACCCGATTCGCCCAAGCCAGGCACCAGTTGCTCAACCGCCAATACAACCGCACCGATGATTCCGCCCAACTGAAGTGTTTTCGTCAGCATCAAAATCAGCCACAACCAGATCGACCAATTTGCTTTTCCTATTTTCGGTCCGGGCAAACTGTTCAGTGCAGCCATCGTTGACTCGCCCGTACTGATCGCATGCTTTCCGAATTCAAGCTGAACTGCGACTTTGACGATGCAGCTAAAAATAATAAACCAAAGTAAAACGAATCCGGCTTTAGCTCCCATGATCGTGGTTGCGATCAATTCGGCCGAGCCAACTAATGTCGCTGAAAGAATAAAGGGCGGCCCGAGATATTTCAGACTTTGTCGAAGGTTCGCTGGCGGCTCTTTGATGTTGGCCGGGCTCAAGACGTAGGGATCGTCGACGGGCATTGGACTTCTTGGGCTTGGGTAATAAAGCGTGGACACAATCGTTCATCTCGTCCGCTGTCCACAGTCTAACGTAAACAGAAACCGCAGGCGCTCGCGGATGCATTGACGGCACCATTGAAAAAAACGCAACGATCTTTTATCCTGCAGCGTCTCAAATCCGTAACGCTCACGCACTTAATTTCGACCGATATGCCAAAAGATTTTCTCAAAGGAGCGGCTGACAGCTACGATGTCGTCGTGATTGGCAGTGGACTCGGCGGTTTGACCTCTGCCAACATCTTGGCCCGAAATGGGCTATCTGTATTGCTACTGGAGCAGCATTACAAACTGGGCGGATTGGCGACTTGGTTTAAGCGACCGGGCGGACACATTTTTGACATCTCGCTTCATGGTTTTCCGTACGGAATGGTCAAGAGTTGTCGCCGTTATTGGTCAAAAGAAATCGCCGATTCAATTGTGCAGCTTGAAGGAGTTCGGTTTGACAATCCGATGTTTTCGCTGACCACCACGTTTGATCGAAAAGACTTTACGCGTCTATTGACTTCTGATTTTGATGTCAAGCAAGAAAACGTCGACAAGTTTTTCGACATGGCTCGTGGAATGAACTTTTACGACGATCAAAGCAAAACAACGCGTGAGCTTTTCGAAGAATTCTTTCCGGGCCGCGAAGACGTAATTCGGTTGCTGATGGAACCCATTACTTACGCCAACGGTTCCACGCTCGAAGATCCAGCCATCACCTACGGCATCGTGTTTTCCAATTTCATGTCCAAAGGCGTTTTCGTTTTCCAAGGTGGCACTGACAAACTCGTCAAGTCGATGGAAAAAGAGATGAAAGCCAGCGGTGTCGACGTTCGGATCAATTGTGATGTCGAAAAAATCAACGTCGGAACCAACGGCGTTGAGTCCGTAGTGGTGAACTGACGGACGATCAAGACTAAAGCCGTCGTTTCGAATGCCAACCTGCGTTCCACAATTTTTGACCTCGTCGGTGAGGACAAATTCGACAATTCGTTTGTGGATGATGCAAAGGCCGTTCGCCTGAACAATTCGAGCACTCAAGTCTATATGGCGATGGCCGAGGGAGACACGGTCCCACGCGAGACAGGCGATCTGCTTTTTTCCAGTACCGCAGATCGCTTTCAAACGGACTTGCTTCTCAGCCGCGATGTCACCAGTCGAACTTTTTCATTCTACTATCCTGACACTCGCCCGGACGGAAAAGGCCGGACGCTGATCGTTTCCAGCACCAACGCCAATTACGAAGACTGGGTTGGAATGTCAAAGGAAGAATACGACGTTAGCAAGCAAGATTTGGTTGACACGACTTTTGATGCTCTAGAAAAATACGTTCCGAATTGCCGCGAACGCATTGTTCATGCTGAGGCTGCCACGCCCGTCACGTTTGAACACTACACGAAACATATTGACGGCGCGAGTTTTGGGACAAAGTTTGAAGGCCTAACGGTTAGTCGGACTTTGCCCGATCAAATTCGAGGGCTTTATCATGCGGGCAGTTGTGGAATCATCATGTCCGGTTGGCTGGGCACGATTAATTATGGTGTGATTGTTGCGAATGATGTCATCAATCAAATCAGCAGCATGCCGGCAACTTCTCCGGTTTCAAGCTAAGGCCCTTTCAACAATGACTACTTCGCACCCAAGCCTTGAGAAAATTCAGAATGCGATTCCTCATCGGGCGCCCATGCTTTTGGTCGATGAAATCGTCAGCATGAAAGAAGCGTCAATCGTTTGCAAAAAGACATTCCACGCCGATGAGTACTTCTTCCAAGGTCATTATCCAGGCAGTCCAATTACACCGGGTGTCATTCTGTGCGAATCGGCTGTGCAATCTGGTGCCGTACTACTCGGGTTGACGCTTGATTCAGGCGAGGGCGTTCCCGTCCTGACAAGAATGGGCGACGTTAAATTTAAGCGGATGGTTCATCCCGGCAGTTCGATTGAAAACCACGTCAAATTGAATGAGGTTGTTTCGAGTGCTTACTATATGACTGCGCAGATCAAGTGCGAAGGCAAATTGGTGGCGCGGCTTTCGTTTACCTGCACGGTCGCGACGCCGGAATCGCCAGCAAGCTAAATGAGTAGTTGGACTACGATCTGTTTTCAAAACGAGAACAAATTTAGGCAATAATTCTTGCGATCGGGAAACGTTGTCCTGACTGATTCGCTTCGCGAAAGTTATGACCAAGGAACAGTTGAGGACAACTGTTCTACAATAGAGATATTCTACAATTGAGATGTTCTTCAATCGAAACGATTCGGATTATGGACTTTCTTCAACTTGAAAACAAAACCATTGTCGTGTTTGGCGTCGCCAACAAAAAAAGCGTCGCTTGGCATATTGGAAAGACGCTTGAAGAGGCCGGTGCAACCGTTGTCTATGTTGTCCGCAGTCCCCAACGGCGTGAGTCGCTGACGAAACTGATGGGCGAACGTCCTTGCTTCATTTGTGACGTTGAATTCGACGATCAGATTAACCAAGTTCGTGACGAGATCGCTGCCAAGTATCCGGAAATTCATGGCTTAGTTCATTCAATTGCGTTTGCTGATTACGATGAGTCGGGGATTAAACCATTTCATGAGACGACAAAGAAACAATTCCTGAGAACGATCGACATCTCATGTTTTTCTTTTATGAACCTCTCTAACGCTTTCAAGGAAGTGCTCGCCAAAAATGCTTCGGTGATTACGATCTCAATCTCGACGACAACCATGGCGAGTGAGAACTATGGATTTATGGCGCCGGTCAAAGCGGCGCTTGATAGTTCGCTGGCATTCTTGGCAAAGAGCTTTAGTAACTTTTCAGAAGTTCGCTTCAACGCGGTCGCTCCGGGCCTTTTGAAAACTTCTGCGTCAGCGGGAATCCCAGGCTACGTTGACAGTTATTTGTTTGCCGAAAAAGTTATTCCACGTGGAAAAGCGGTCTCCACACAAGAAGTAGCCAACGCCGCATGTTTTTTATTGAGCCCTCGATCTTCCGGAATCAACTCGCAGTTACTTGTGATAGATGCGGCGATGGCCATCAACTATTTCGATCGAGATATCGTGACCAAAGTCATGGATGGTTGAGCGTTTGGATTCAACAAATTTTCAATTCAAACATCACACGCTATACTGTGGCTTGCTGTCGAAAACACCACCTCCAAACTAACGTTTCGAATCAATGGGAATTCGCTTCCTTTGTCACCATTGCGAAAAACGGCTGAACGTCAAACAGACACAAGCCGGTATGGAGGGTGTTTGTCCGAATTGCACTCAAGCGATTCTCGTGCCGCACGAATCAACCATCCCAAGTGCTCTTGAAAGACGAAAACACAAAATTCGCAACCAGCAACGTGTCGCGTCTCTCGAAAGTGATAACGGGGTTGGGCTGCACGAAGTTGACGCCCAAGACACGATGGATGGGATTCCGGCGGAAAAACGTCAAAGCGACCAAACAGCATCTCAAGCGAATACGGTACAGGCTGACAGCGAACCAGCGATGAGCTTCGATTCCGATGATTCGGTGGAGATGTTCATGCTCGACAAACCCAAGCCGCCTGAATCATTTGGCAAAGTCGATCCTATCGCAGAGTCTCCCAATCGAATCTGGTATTTCCGGAGCCATGAACTTGGCGAGCGCGGCCCGCTCAAAGCGAAAGCGATGCAAGAATACCTTGAAAACGGCGACGTCAAAGTTGGATGCGTTGTTTGGCGAGATGACTGGGAAGATTGGGTCGAAGCAGAAAAGGCTTTCCCCTCTCTTGTTGCCGAGGCGAAAGACCAGCGTAAGAAAGCTTACGTTGAGCGTGCACTTCGGGAGGCAAACTTGCCACCCAAACAAATTGGTCCAAAGCCAAAGCGACTGACAAAGCAACGAATCTTCTACGGATTGATTGGCTTTGGCGTCCTGTTAATTTGCGTTTTGCTGTTCGTGCTGGCGAAAATTGTTTCGGCGAGTTAGCGGGTTCACTTACGCTGCGTTTCGACCTCTCATTGGACAAAAGTCAACGTGATTTGGTAAGCTGCGTCTATTCAAACATGAACTCCAAGAGGCCAACTGTGAAGACAACTCTCAATCGCTTTTCCTATCTCGTTTTTTCTTTGGCACTAACTGCCATTTTCTCAAGCTTAACATTCGCTCAGACAGAGACGGAATCTAAAGCAAAACCAACGCAAGAAGAAACTAAGCCTGCGAAAGCGAAAGGCGAGCAAGACGCCTCAAAGGAAGAGGGCGCGAAGGACGAAGAAGAAGCAGTCCCGGATCCCATCGTTGTTAAACTGGCTGATGACACTTTACTTTTCCGCGCTTCAGGAACTTGGAAGTCCGTTCCGCCTCGAAGTCGAATGCTGGAAGCTGAATTGAAAATTCCTCGCGAGGGTGAAGACGAAGCAGATGGCCGACTCACAATCATGGGAGCTGGAGGAACCATCGAAGCGAACATCGTCCGCTGGCAAGGCCAGTTTGTTCAACCTGATGGCTCGAGTACTGCCGAGAAAACCAAACAGGAAAAAAAGGAAATCAACGGTCAAACTGTTAACCTTGTCGACATCAGCGGCACATTCATGGATTCGGTTGGAGGCCCCTTCAGTGGGAAACCAAAAGTCGAGCGCACGAACTATCGGATGCTTGCCGCGATCGTTCAGACAGAAGACAAGGGAAACTACTTTGTGAAACTTTACGGCCCCAAGGCGACAATTGACAAAAATGCTGATCATTTCAAGTCGATGATTGAGAGTTTGCGAGTCGCCGATTAGGCAACACTTTTTGTAGAAAAATCTCATATCTCTGAATCCAGCTTGGGTCAGTCTGCGAACTACATAGTGCGGACTGACCCTTTTTCAATCAGGAAATCAAATGAACCTTCGTACACGATTTAGCCGTTCTGCATTTCAACTTTTGCTCGGGTTAGTCGGCTTGCTGTTCGCATCCGCCACCAAAGGTCATTGTGACGACTGGGCTCGATGGATGGGGCCAAATCAAAACAACACTTGGAACGAAACAGGAATCATCGAGACGTTTCCTGAAGCCGGCCCCAAGGTTCTATGGAAAGCCAACATTGGTGGCGGATACTCTGGACCCGCCGTTGCTCAAGGCAAAGTCTTGGTAACGGACTTCATCACTGATGCCAATGTGAAAATTGGTAATTTCCAACGACAGGAGTTTGACGGAACCGAAAGAATCTTGTGCCTAGACGAGTCAACTGGAAAAACCATTTGGAAGCACGAACTGAAGATTCGTTACACAATCTCTTATCCATCAGGGCCTCGGTGCACACCCATCATTGAAGGCGATCGAGTTTATACGCTGGGCGCTGAAGGGCATCTGTTTTGTTTCAATCTTGCCGACGGTGAGATCATTTGGTCAAAAGAACTTAAGAAAGTCTACAAGACGAAATCAGCTCTCTGGGGCTACGCAGCTCACCCGTTGATTGACGGAGACAATTTGATCACGCTCGCAGGCGGAGAAGGAAGTCACATTGTTGCCCTGAACAAGAACTCTGGTGACGAAGTCTGGAAATCACTGACTGCCTCCGAACAAGGCTACGCGCCTCCCACGATCATCACGGCTGGAGGCACTCGACAATTGATCACGCTTCGCCCCGACGCGGTATCTTCTTTGGATCCGGAATCAGGCAAAGAGCTTTGGAGCATTCCTTACGAGGCCACAAGTGGATCGATCATCATGTCTCCCTTGAAGATTGGTGATTACTTGTACGCCGCGGGTTACCAGAACAAAAGCTTGTTGATGAAACTTGATTCCGATAAGCCCGGCGCCTCAGTCGTTTGGCGAGACAAAGCGCGTGATGCGATTTCACCGGTCAACGTTCAGCCATACCTCGATGCGGACATGGCAATTGTTTACGGCATGAATCAGAACGGAGATTTGAGGGCGACTCAATTTCCCGATGGGAAACTTTTATGGGCCACCTCACAGCCTGTTTCTGAACGGAGAGTTGGTAACGGTACTGCCTTCCTGGTCCGGCTGGGAAAGAGTTCTCGGTTCTGGTTGTTCAACGATAGTGGCGAACTGGTGATTGCGAATCTAACCCCTGAGGGGTACGAGGAACTGGATCGACACAAGGTCATCGAACCGTCCAATAACGCTTTCAATCGAGACGTCGTCTGGAGCATGCCAGCATTTGCCAATCGTCGCGCTTACATTCGAAACGATAACGAAATCATCTGCTTAGATTTGGCGAAGTAAAAAGCTCTTCTCCATGACAAGTTTCAGAAGTTTTGAAACCAATCAAGATAAAAGCCAACTGTCACGCCAACTGTCGATGGCTTAAGTCCGGAATTCACGCAACGCTTCGATAGTTTGGTTTATGTCTGCTGGCAAGGGAGCCTCGACTTCCAAAGGGGCTTTTGAGACGGGGTGGGCAACCTTGATTCGCATCGCATGGAGGGCTTGTCGGTTGAGCAGAACTTTCGCGTCGGTTTCACGGCGCGTTAGATCTTCGATCGTCAATTTTGCTCGACCACTATAAAGTCGGTCGCAGAGTACGGCTGATCCGATGTGTGCGAGGTGGACACGAATTTGATGCGTCCGCCCGGTTTTTGGTTTGACGCGAACGGTCCCAAAACCTTGAAAGCGTTCTATGACTTCGAACATCGACGTTGCGGCGCGGCTCGATGAGTGGTCTTCGCGGATCGCTTTTTTCTCGCGTTGGTAGGGATGTTGACCGATCGGTTTGTCGATGATGTCTCGATCGCGATCGGGTACAGGAGAAACGATCGCAAAATATTCTTTTTCCACCGTTCGATTTTCGAATTGTGACGCGAGTGCAACGTGGGCCTGGTCCGTTTTGGCGACCAGAATGACTCCACTTGTATCTCGATCAAGCCGGTGAACGATGCCCGGCCGAGTTGGCCCGCCGATCGTGCTCAATTGTTGAAAATGAAACGCTAACGCCGCCGTCATGGTGCCGGACCAATGCCCCTTTGCCGGATGCACAACCATATTGGGCGGTTTGTTGATGGCGATGAGATGCTCGTCTTCAAAGAGAATCTCAAGCGGAATGTCTTCGGGAATCGAGCCTTCAGGTTCTGCGGTCGGCGGAAGGAATTCGACCTTCTGGCCAGTCTTGATTCGCGTAGATGACTTGGCCTTTTTGCCGTCCACTTTCACATTTTGCGCGGCGATGGCGCGTTGAAGTTTAACACGACTAAATTTGGAAAAATGCCTAACGAGAAACGAGTCTAGCCGTTCATGATCTTCCTCATCCTCAACGAATAGTGTTTGCCAATGATTGGATTCAAGATTGTCGTCAGCGGTCAATTGCTTCTGCTTTGAACGAAAGATGGAAAACGGTCCTACACCATAACAAATATTCGATTTGGAGAACTTAGGGAAGCATGTTTAGTTCTCAGAAACCAAAAAGTTTAGTAGATAAAACCGGCGTGCTCGTTATGATGAATTGACAAGCATTGGGAGTGCAAAAATGTCGGAATCTGAATACTCGTGGGGATACTGCGTCAACTGCATGAAAAATGTCCCGCATTTCAGGGCGATCAACTTCTACCCATTTCGCGTAATTGATCGCCTAAGTTTTGGGTTCCTTAAACAACTTAGAATTGGGCCTTGGTATTGTGCTCATTGCGAACGCAAAAGTTACATTTTGAATCGTGAACTTGCAAACGCTCCTCACCACGATCCGTCGGATTCTTTTCGCAGCTTAGATTCGGTCGATGAAACAAACCAATACGAGCATCAGTCGACTGGCCAACCCGTTGGCAACTTCATCAAGAATGAACACTCGCTGGTCCGGCGTGCTTCGAGGTTGAAACGGTTTTCAGAAAAGTATCGCGACGCAATTGTACGACGCATACTCGCTGGAAAACTAACGCTTACCCAAGCCAAACAGGAACAGGATGCCACTGAGACTGAGTTGATCGACTGGATTTGGGATCTCGTTGATCGCTTGGAAACCAAACTTGCGGCCAGTCCGTCAATCGGACCTACCGATGGTCAGCAAGGGCGAGCCACGCCGGAACTTATGCATCTACAATCCGACGCTCAAAGCAGAACGGAAGATGCGGACTTGTCGAGCGGCCCAATAATTGAGGGTCACGTTCGGCCCAAGTGATTTGCCAATTCACGACTTCTTACTGGTCGACTGCGGTTAAAGTCTTATCACGATTACGATCGATGGTAGAATGGGGTCGGCATAAACACCAAGGGATGGAAGCCAAGACTTAGCCAGTTCTATTCGTGAGACTATGGATCGAAAATGAAATTTATTGAGATGACAGGCGCAACTTTGGATTCCATCATCAACGATGGCGAACTTCATTCTCAAAACTTGGACGGAGCAGGGGTCAGCGACGCATCAATTGTTCGCATCAACGAACAAGGCGATATCGAAGTCCGTCGTGCAAACAAGTGGGATGTCATCGGTGGCTTGTTAGGGAACTTCGAAGAACGAATCAAGAATACGACCGGATTTGACTGGGCTTGAACAAACCCTATTTGGTTGGCTAACCAGCGAAACAAGCTACTTGTTTGGCTGGCCCGAGGCTAGCGCCTACGGCTCACAAGTTTTGAGTTGTTGTTAGTTCGGATTATTCTTAGTAAGTCGCAGAAACAGTTAACGACAACTTAACAACTCCTATCTAGGCTCCCTCGCTCACGAATGGTTATGTGTCGAGGCGTCCACCTTCATTTACGATTGCGTATCCATGCCAGTTAAAAAGCCCGGAGTGCTGGCTTCAATCTCTAACAATTCGTCGATCCAAATTCGAATATCATTCTCATATTCACTAGCTAGATCGTTCTTGACGAGCTGACGATGAAACGCAGCCGCACCGACATCAACGAGATCGGCGGCCTCGGCGGACTCAAAACGCTGCTGCGGATCCGGCGCGATCAAGCCACGACAAAACGACATCAAGAGTTCATTCCGTGCGACATCTTCCGGCAACATATCCTCTAGTCGTTCATAAAGCGTGCGTTTCGCTTCGATCAATTCCTTAAGATCGTTGACACCACCGAAAACGGGGCGGCCCGCGAGCAACTCAATGGTCACGTAGCCCAAGCTCGCCAGATCGCTGAGCGGCGTATTCTCGTTGCCTTCTAAAACTTCAAGTGCCGCATAAGTTGGTGTGCAAGCGCGACGTTGCGGAGGATCCGCCAAATCAAAGGCCGATCCAATATCGATGATTTTGGAGTGACCACTTCGCTTCAGCATGATGTTTCCAGGCTTCACGTCACCATGAACGATGTCTTGTCGGTGCATCGCAGCAAGGGCTTCGAGACAATCTCGAACAATCGCAACGGCCACTCCGGCCTTGAATCGCGGTTGCTCTGGACCAGCGGTCACTAAAACTTCGTTGACATGCTTCCAACGTTTTTCGCTGAATCGTTCTTTGACGGCACCAAACATTCTTGGAGTCAGCAACCGACGCAAATCAAAACCTTCAACCCACTCCATGACCATCATTCGAATTCGGTCGCGGTCAAGAAAGTTCTCAACAACCAACAGGTTCTCGTGTTGAATTCGCGCGACTTTGGCCGCAACTCTGCCCATTCTCGCCATCTCAGCGTCATAGTGAGTCGGCGAAGCATATCGCTCTGGTGAGAAGACTTTCAACGCAACAGGCAAAGTAAAGCCATCGGAGCCACGGCGCTCAGTCAAATACACAACGCCTTGCCCGCCGGATCCAAGCTTCGTCAAAAGCCGCAAATGCGTCGTCCAACTGTGACGCTTTTCTCGCAAGATCTGTTCGTATAACTCGCACAACTCCGCGCATTGGTTGACTGTCATTTCGCCGTCTTGCGTGACGGTTGGCGAAAGATCGTCTCCTGCGGTGTTGAATAGAGTTTTACCGTCGAAATCCAAAACTAATTCCTCAAAAATAGATCTGCGTCAAAACGAGAAGATTGTGTGGGAGGGGTATCAATACCGGCTAGCTACGCCGCTTTGATGAATTCGGTTCAACGAAGCGAAGAGTTTGCTGAAATTGCCATGCCGAAACCGATACTTAATATCTTATTCGCTTAACATCTTATTCCCGTTCGGCTGAAATCGTCTAGCTCATAAATTAGGAGTTTCGCGATTCTCCCGAACAAACTGGGATAAACCTAGAGATTTCCCCACTCAAGCTTGATTCGGTTTTCCGGACGCGGAAAGCCCAGCACTTTGTCCACTAGATTGAGAAGCGACTCGCCAGCGCGGTATCGATCCAGGTTGTCACAAAACAAATCAACGGTAACAGGTATCCGGCGAGGTGATTGAGCTCCAACGTGCGGCGAAATCATCACATTTTCGAAATCCCAAAGCGGTGAGTTTGCTGGCAATGGCTCGGGATCCACCACGTCAACTCCTACCCCCGCCAACCGTCCGTTGCTCAAGTTTTTAATCATCGCGTCAGTTTGGACGACGGATCCACGCCCGACGTTAATTAGATAGGCACCCTCTTTGAACAGTTGAAATTGTTCATCTCCAATCAACTGTTCATTGGCATCCGACAGCGGCAACGTGACGATAACGACATCGGATTCTTTCAGCAAATGTTCGAGTCCATCATTTGGTAAGACTTGTTTGACCGTCCCGTTGGCAACCAATTTTTCACACGCATCTGGAAAACAATCCGTTGCGAGAATTGATTTGACCATGGGACGCAACACCTGCGCAATTCTTTGACCATTCCCGCCAAAGCCAATGATTCCAATTGTTTTTCCAAACAAATCATCCGTCGGTCGACGAACATATTCTTTGTTTTGTTGTGCACGAAAGAATACAGGTGCCCGGCGGATCAAACCGCTCAACAACGAAATTGTCTGTTCAGCGACCTGAGGAGCGAACAAGCCAGAGCACCCACTCACTAAGAT
>CAYMFZ010000041.1:11899-19132 GCA_964389585.1 uncultured Pirellulaceae bacterium
GCAGTGATCAAGCCCTGCAGCCGATGATTGAATCCAGGATAAACGATTGGCGGCAACAACAGCTTTCCAATCGACAGGGACTTTCGCGTGCCCACAAAAAATATCAGCCTCGATCAAATTGACTGGAATGTCTTCTTGAGTTGATGCAACAACTTCAAACTCCGCCCCGGCGACCGAACGAATCTGCTCTACATGAGTCTCCGCCAAAGGGAAACAAGTTACAATCTTTTTCTTTGCCGACATTCGTTCGCCAATCCAAATTTTCGCTGGGTTTGATTTGTTTGATTGAAAAGATCACAATTCCTCGCATCCTTCAAGTGCGTAGACAGACTCATTTAATCTAAATCGCCATACTCAACAGCGGCCGCAATGACTCTTATAAATTCCAGTTCAATCGAAACGCCTGATCGCGCCAAGAATGTCGAAATTAGCATTGGCAATGCCATTTTCGAAACAACACGCACGCATCCGTTCGGGATCACCATCAAAGGCTTAGTCGGGGCGGAATCACACGATTATCTCCATGACATTTTGTTGTCCGAACCATGTCGAGAGTCCTTTTTTGAGTTGATTGAATGTGAAGGTCTAGTGATTTGCAAGAACGTTCGTTCCGATGCTTCGAGTTACCGAAAAGTGCGTGGCAAATCGAGTCATAGAAAATTAAGCCAAGCCGAATATTACCACCACGATGGTTGCAGTTGCCCGACCAAGCCCCGAGTCGTTGAGATTCGCATGCCGCATCAGAAAGTCGAGCGCAACATCTCAACGGCGATCGCGCCTTTCCCAAACGTTATCAAGGCGATGCTTGTTTCGCTTTCAAAAAGCTCGAAGATTAAATCAGAGTTCAGTGAGCTCACTGATCAATTTGAAAAAGGAGATCCGCCACACTTTGATCAATGGGACAAAATACAAGGTCGAATTACGCGAATGGTTCGACGTGAGTTTGACGCCGAGGCTTGTCGGTCATTTTTTCGAGAAGTCGACGACCTGGCGCAGGCTTACGTTGAACCTTGGGAGATGGGTGAAAGTCGGTTGATGCTCAACTCTCATGATGATCTAACAAAAACAATGCAGCACCGTCGAGCGTACCAAAAACCTCGGGGCGAACATGAGCAAAACGGCAGTCTCGTAAAACGCTGGACGGCTGAGGAAACTTGAGCACGATGTTCTTGCGGCGACTCCTCTACCACTCCTCTACCACTCCAATTCAACACCAACTTAGCAAACGACTTATCCTTCGACTTGAGAAACGACTTCTCGAATCGCGTCGGCTTTCGCTCCATCGCCCACCATTCCACCCGCGAATTCGATGTCTCCGATTCGCTCGATGACTCGGTACTTTCTGCGGTAGTCGTGGTCAATGAAGTCAACAAACTGAATCTTGAACTCCATCTCAGAACTCATCTTCTCCGCCAACAAACGTCGAGTTTCTGTTTCGACTTGTTGGGCGAAACTTGAATCGCGAAGAATATATTGAATCTCAAGTTCCTTTTGCCCGCGCTCGTAAACTTTGATTTCAATAATCGCATCATTGACGATCGCGTTTAGTTCGTTGACGAAATTGTTAAAAAACGAGGGATAAAACCGCTCGCCACGATCTGACATGATGAAGTTGGAGTCTTTTCCTTCAATTTTCGTGATGACGTATTTTTCGGTTCCGTCTGGGTATTGGCGAAACTCGACGTCGGCGATGTCTTTCATTTTGTAGCGAATGAATGGGAAGTCATGAAGCTTCAAACGAGTGATAATCATCTCAGGTTGCCCCGCGTCATTGGGCGCCGTTTCGACGTAAGCAACGTTGGCGAAAATCTCCAATCCCTTATCCGTCTCATGAGCAAGCTCTCCCAATTCGACCGAGCCGTAGGAGTCCTCAACTTTGGATCGAGTAAATACTGACTCGATATACTTTCGCTGGCAGTCAAAGAAAGTCTCACCACTGACATTGATCAACTCAGGATGATGCTTGAGTTCCAAACCGTATTTTCGAATGGTGTGCGCGATCATATTCATCGGCGAAGGAAAAACCAAAAGCAATTTCGGTTTGAACTTATTGATATCGTCGACCAATCCTCGAACCGTTTGTTCGTCAATCTTATCGAACAGGTGATAGCGAAACCCAACCAATTTGCTGTATGGATTGAACTTCACCATATCGTCGATGTTGTAAGTATTCTTTGGATAGAAAACCAACATGCGTTCGCCAGGTCGCCATCCCATCCGATACCAACATTTGAAAAACGTAAACAACATCGAAAACATGTGATGCTTCGTCATCGTGACGGCCAAAGGCATCGAAGTTGATCCTCCCGTTGCCATCTGCATCAAATAATCTTCGCCACGAAGTTTTTTGATTGATTGCCAAGGCTTACCATCTACAGAGAATTCCGAATCGTTCGGATCAACGCTTGCCCAACGATCCGTCATTACTGACTGACCAGCCTCGGCGTAGTCTTGTTTGGTTAACGCTGGAAGTTTCGCGTATTGAGTAAAAAAATCTTCGTCCGATTTGTCAGAAGTTTCAGCAAGAAAGTTTGTAAACTTGCCGCGAAAAAACTCACTTGTTTCGTTGGCACTTTTTAAGAGCGCCACTAAATCCGCTCGAATTTTTGGTCGGATGTCAGTCAGCCGATCTTGCTCAACGACTTTTTGGTAGAGGTCGCGAACTCCGATAAAGCGAAATAACCATTGGTAAAACGTCTTGAGCATTTTTGGCAACTGAGCTGTGAGAGTGAGCTTAAATTCAAGGCATCAAAGTATTGGATTTCGAGAAAATTGTCGAGTAGCTAAACTGGGATGACGTCAGTGATGGATTCTCAAGCTAGAAGCCTCAGTCACGAAAAAAGCGCTGCTGAACTTGTTCGTTCAGCAGCGTCTGAATCTTCATTTATCGAAGGGGATGACTTCCAACCCATCGGTTTTGGCAAATCACTATCAAGCAATCTCAATCAAGCGATTTGATCTTGATGTTTCGATACCAAACGGGGTTGTCGTGATCTTGGAAACTGATATGCCCCTTTTTGTTTTTGGCAAATTTCTTCCAAGTCTTGAACTTACTGTTCTCGATCCGCTCGTTCCAATCGTCGCTGCCCATTTCAGCCGAAACGACTTGGGCTCCATTAAGCCAATGTTCTACAGCATTATCTTTGACAACAATTTTGGCGGTGTTCCATTCTCCAGCCGGTTTCAGCTTTTTGTCCTTGGCCACATAAAGCCCGTACAGAGATGCGGCACTTGATTTTGGATTGGAATCTTTGTGCTTGCCATCATCGAGAACTTGGTACTCTGGGCCAGAAATGTATGGCTGCTTGTCGCCAAGTGACACGCGATAAACCACCCCACTGTTTCCTCCCTCAGAAATCTTCCACTCAAACTCAAGTTCGAAACTTCCGTATTCCTGCTTGGTGATGATGTCTCCGCTTTTAGTACCGTCAAAATGAAGCGTTCCATCTTCGATTTTCCAACCTGGTCCAATGGCTTCCTCGTTGTAGCCGCGAAAGTTGTCCAGCGACGAACCGTCGAACAGTACTTTGGCTTCGCCTGCATCTCCATCCTCTGCGTTTCGAGTTGCTGTCCAGTCTCCAGACGCAGCTTCTTCGCCATCGTCGAACACAACCCATTCGCCTTCGATTACATCTTTTTTTAGTTCGCCCTCAATCACCACGTCTCGCAATTCGCCCTGGACTTCGATTTCGAATTCCATTCGCACCGAACCATCTTCATTCGTGACCTTGGCAATCTCCGTTTTATCTCCCCGATCATTGACCATCGTTCCACTAAGTGAATCGTCATCGCCAGTCAATTCAAGCGCCGACTCCAACTCATTTCCATCAGGCAAAACCGCAACCGATGTCCATTGGCCGACTAACTTAGACTTGCTCTTTTTAGGCTTGGCCTTCTCAACGACGCGTTCGGCATCGACGGATCCGTTGGCGACTTCATTGCCATCCACAAAAGCCGTCCACTCTCCATCAAGTGGCGACTTGCTTTTGTCATAGACAATTTTTATCAGCAAGTCGGTGCCTTGAGCTTCCATTTCAAATTCAAATGACAGTTTCCCATCTTTCACCGCGACATTCGAAAGCTCACGTTCGCCTTCGTCTACTGTGATGGTGCCTGATAAGCCGTCGCTTCCATTCTTGATGACCATCACATGTGATTGCTCACCCTCGTCTGTTTCCGCAACCGCGTTCCATTTTCCAACAAAGGCGTTTGTGTCTTCCTGCGCGTTGAGGCTTGAGGTCGCTGCACACAGCAGGCCCAAACAAACTCCAAAGACAAACTTAAGAATCGGTTTTGCTTTCATTTCTAATCTCGATTGATGGTGTAATTGTGAACGGCGGTTTGACTCGTAAACTTACGAAATCAACACTTGGAAATTCTATCAAATGTAGGGAACAAGAATCAGTTGCTGTCGCTTCAAGCATGTAGACGACCAATCAGCTTAACGCACGACTTTTTACCTTAAATGCAAAACTTGTGAGCCGTTGGTGCCAACCTTGGGCCAGAGAATTCTGATGGCTTATTTTGCTGGTTATTCCGGCCCGAGGTTAGCGCCTACGGCTCACGATCATGGCTCACGACCATGACGGGTATGTATTTAACAACCACCACGGCTATGGAATGGGGCTAATTCTCATCGATATTGATTTTGCCGATTCCGCCCACGCTTTTGACCACGTCTTGCGGATTGCCATGAACGGTGATCGTACCGACTCCGTTGACTGAAGCATCGACGCTCTCGCTCGCGAATACGGTCGCGCTACCAGCGCCTGAAATTTCGATGTTCGTAGATTTGGATTTCAAGTCACCTAAATCCACAGAACCGGCGCCCTCGACTACAATTTCAAGTGATTCCACGTTGCCGTTTCCGCCTACCGATCCAGCACCTGCGATTTTGATCGCCAATTCAGGCCCTGACAACTCGGAAAGTGTGAACTTGCCGGCGCCGCTAACCTCCAAAGATTTCAACTGCGTCGCCGAGACTTCAAAAGTGATTCCTGACTTTGGGCTGATCGATTCCAATGGCTTGATGACAAGCACACCATCAACGACTTTGGTTGAGATCAACTCCAAAAGATTGTCATCCGTAGTAATACTCAGCGTTGGTCCATCCCCCTCTGAAGCATTAACCTTGCCGGCACCAAGCATTTCGATGGAGTGAAAGTCTTCAACCTCTCGAGATTCCGTTTTCGAAACGCCTGATCCTGGCACGCCTGTTACAGCAGAACCGCATCCCGTGAACGCCAAAACTGACAACAACACCAAAGACTTACTCTACAAAGTTCTACTTATCCGCTGCATCTGATTCTCCAAAATAGTTTTGTCGGGCTATAAGAAGTAGTCTTCGCACTTCAATCGCATCTATTCGAAACAAAATCCCTGTTTGCACCAAAAAAATGTGCTGAACCAGACTCTGACGTTACGTGTCAGGCGGAAATGAAAATTGTATCAATAGAACCTGAAACCATTTGTGAACTCCCGTTCTTAAACGCTGGGCGAAGAGCAGGGGATTTCTATGTCGACAAGCTACCCATCCATATTGGCTACGTAGATAAACTACCGAATGAACTCGAAGGCATCGTTGTTACGGCAGACTTACAGGGGCGAGAACGATTCGAGGATTCGCCTGGTGGACAGATTCGCTTGCTTGGAGAAGTTCTGCCCAACCGGCTGGCGAACGAAATCCTTCCCAGTCTTAAAGTCGACGCGTCAAAGTCCGGCGTTTTCCTCGCCGGCGACTTCTATACTTATCCTGCCCTTCACAAACGTGGCGGCTCTGGCGATGTCACAAAAGTCTGGGAAGCGTTTGGTGAACATTTTCGCTGGGTCGTCGGCGTTGCAGGAAACCACGACACGTTTGGCGATCGGACAGCGCCGCAATTTTCCGGAAACAAGATCTATCTGGACGGACACCAAAAAGAAATAGATGGAATTCGAATCGCCGGAGTTGGAGGCATCATTGGCAATCCCAAGCGAGCCCAACGTCGAGCGTTTGGTGATTACATGGAGGAGTTAGAATCCGTCTGCACTCCGCCAACCGACGTCTTGATCATGCATGATGGTCCGGACTCACCGTCCGACGGATTTCGTGGATCGCCTTTGTTGCGAGAGTATCTTGAGTTTGCCGGTCCAAAGCTGATTGTTCGAGGCCACGCTCATTGGAAACGTCCGCTGACAGAACTTCAAAATGGCGTTCAAGTCCTCAATGTCGACGCGAGAGTGGTGATTTTACTGCCGAACAAAACTTAGCCATTGACAGTTCTATTCCGTATCGTCCAATAGTAAATTCGAATTCAAACGGACGAAAAATGGCAGAAATAACTAACGACGAATCCCAGGCTTCCGCCATGACGATTCGTCAAGCTCAAGAAAGCGTCGACGATTGGATTAAAGAAATTGGCGTTCGCTATTTTTCGGAACTGACCAATCTCGCTCAGTTGGTCGAAGAAGTCGGCGAACTGTCTCGCATCATTTCTCGGACTTATGGCGAGCAAAGTTTCAAATCTTCGGAAGCTGAAAGTTCGCTTTCAGATGAGATGGCCGACGTTTTGTTTGTCTTAATTTGCTTGGCCAACCAAACGGGTGTCGACTTGACGCAGGCTCTACGCGAAAATCTGGACAAGAAGACAAAACGTGACGGCGAGCGTCATAAGAACAATCCCAAATTACAATGATCGAACGGAAGCGAATCTTTTTTGCTGCGTTCCGAACAATAAAACGAAGAGTTGAGATCCAATGAGTATTACAGTCATGCGTCAAGTCAAATTCTGTGCCGGGCATCGGTTGCTTGGTCATGAAGGCAAGTGCGCCAATCTTCACGGTCACAATTATGTGATTCAGTTTCATGTCACTGGCAATGAAATTGATGAACTCGGTCGCGTGGTTGATTTTGGTGTGATCAATAAGCTGTTTAAGGGCTGGATCGACGATCATTGGGATCATGGGTTCATCATTTGGGATACGGACGAAAATGCGCTGAATGCACTTGAGCAAGTGCGTCCCAACAAGATCTATCGCTTGCCTTATAACCCAACCGCTGAAAACATGGCGAGGTATTTGTTGAATGAGATTGGGCCTGGCTTGATTGAGACGATCAAGGGATATGACTTGAGACTGACCAAGGTGATTGTTTGGGAAACGGAGAATGCTTTTGCCGAGGTTACGATTGATTCAAGTCGAAATCAGGCCGATGCGATGCTTCGTCAGGTTCAGCAATCAAATTTGAATTAGAGA
>CAYMFZ010000042.1:0-18768 GCA_964389585.1 uncultured Pirellulaceae bacterium
CAGGCTCAGCCCACAAATTTAAAGTGAGTGCCATTGGGCTAGCGCCTACGGCTCATCGCCGAATAAGCTTTTGGTTTTGGGATTGGTTCTTAAACCAATTCATATGCAAACAGGATCGACGAAGACTCAAGATTGTTTTCGGGCAACAAAAAAGCCATCACATTGCAGTGATGGCTTTGGTGATTCAGTTGGCGAAACAGTTGGCGAAACAGTCAGCTCACTTTTTAGGGCCGGTTGCGAGTCGATTCAGTTGTAACCGGACGTGGAGCTGTTGGTGGAATTAGATTTGCTGGGCGGTCGCTTAATCGTGGAAGCGTTTCAACGTTTGCTGGGACATTCCATCTTGTTGAATTGGACAAACCGAAAACCGAGTTCCCACGCTGATTGTCTGGCCAGCCCAGCCCAATCGCGTCGTACCAAACAGTATCGAGCCTTAGTTTGACAAGATCTTCTTTGGCTTTCTTGCGTTGCTCAAACTCTTCTCGAAGCTTGACCAAACGTTCTTCCAATTCGATGAGCGGGGCTTCGTGGTGATCAAGGTAAGCGTCATATTTTGCTTCGAGCAACGACTTAACTTCTTCTTTAAGTTCAAGCTTGACCTCTTCACTTTCGGCTTCCTTGATTTTCTTGACCAACTCAGCAAGCTGTTTGTTGGCGAGGTTGTAGGCTTCGGCGAGCTTCGGATCACGACGACCGAAAAAGGGTGTTGAGGCCACATTAAAACCGGCAGCGAGCCCATTTGCAGACTGGCCGAACGTGCGGACTGGCTGTGTTTGGCTGCGCTGCGCAAACTGCCCGGGAATAGCTGGTGCTGCAAGACGACCTTGTGAATTTTGACGTTGGATTGTTGTGCTAAGCGTTCGAGCATCGCTGGCCTCTCGGCTGATCGAGGCGCGAGTCTTGTTTAGGCGATCAAGCTGACTCTTCTTTTCATACTCGAGTCGATCGACTTGCTTTTTATATTTGTTTAGTTCTTTTTCGAGTCGATCTGCTCGTGAATCTTCATCTTGAGCGAATGAAGTTCCTGCAATTACGAGCAGAGACATCACCGCACAAGTTGCCCATTTCAGTTTATTCATCATTGTCTTTCCTTGGGGTTTGAAGTTCTTTGTTGAAAGTGGGAGTTGAATCTTGGTTAGAGTTGGTATCTCGTGCCGAATTCTCTGCCTTCGGTTTATTCGAGGGTTTACTCGAAGGTTGATTGCGTGAATTCATTGGCTGCGAAAAAGTATTCCCTTGCGAGAACGGTTGATTCTGATCTTCAAGATTGGACTCAAGTGTTCGCAGCTCAGATTCAAAACGCTTTGTGTCTTCCGAGGCCGGTTGCGAAGGCGAAATGGATGGTGGCCAAATGGTTGACGGCGAAACGTTGAGTTCGAGAGGAGCGGAGTTTCGCATGCTTTGTTCGAGCGATTGCAGATCACGCATGGCTTGGGAAAGTCCATCCGATAGCTCATCATCACTCAGGTCAAAAGCAGCCAACCCCGCGGGTGCCGATTCGATTGCCTCAGAGGCTGGCTCGTCTGATGACTCCGCCGTTGATTCGGATGGTTCGGTTGATGAAGCAACAATTGGAACCAAAGCCTCCGGAGCTGGAGAATCAATCGTTGAAGACGAATTTGGTTTCGCCACTTTTTTGGGCGCTGAATTAGGCGTTGAACTATCGAGGGCAACTGCACCCATCCAAGTGGCCGCGACGATCACTCCAGCTAAACCAATTCCCGCCAGCCAACCTCTTCGACGTTTTTGTCGTGCCGTTAGAATGCGCTTGGGGGCTCGTGTCTTGGTCGGTTGTTGAAGGTGAGCGAGGTATTCTTCAAGGACTTGAACGACTTGGTCAGCCGATTGGAAACGATGCTTTGGATCCTTTTCCAGCAGCTTCTCAATCACTTGTGCCAAAGCCGCAGGAACGTCAGCGTTTGCTTCCACCGGATGGGTTTGCTGCGTCGAAATGATTTTCTGAATGACCGCATAGGGCTTGTCGCCTCGAAACGGTTCGCGACCCGTCGCGACAAAGTACATCAGGCTTCCCAAACTAAACAAGTCGGTTCGAGCGTCGAGGTCATCGCCTTTAGATTGCTCCGGTGACATGTAATGCGGCGTTCCCGCGAGCCAACCCGTCTGCGTCATGCCTGCATCGTCTGCCGCGCGAGCCAATCCGAAATCCGTGATCATGACACGGCTGACTTCGCGCTCGATCAAGATATTTCCCGGTTTCACGTCGCGATGAATGAGGCCTTGTTTGTGAGCCGCCGCTAGACCCGCGGCAACTTGCAAGCCAACACGCACGACATCTTTGGGATCGAGCGGACCCTTTTCGTTGACCAATGATTGCAATGAATGGCCAGGGACCAATTGCATCACAATGTAAGGTCGCGTGGGCGATTTGTTGACCGAATAGATAGGCACCACATTGGGATGCATCACCGCGGCGGCGGATTCGGCTTCGCGAGCAAACCGTTTTCGCGCCGTGCCGTTGATGGCAAGGTGCGGCGAAAGCACTTTGATCGCGACCGCTCGGTTCAGCTCGCGGTCAAATCCTTTCAACACGATTCCCATCCCGCCGTGGCCGATTTTCGATTCAATTTCGAAACCATCAATGCGCCCAAGCATTTCCGGATGCGTTGGAGGATCAAGAATCTGAGTCCAGTCAGTATTCGCGTTTGAGGAAAGCGAATGATTCGAATCGGAAACGTCTTCCGCAATTGATGGAACAAAAAAGGCGGTCGTCTCGTTAAGTCTCGAAGTCAATCGCTCAGGAAGTTCGATTTCACTGATCGTGGAAAGATGACTGGAGGCTTGAGTCCAAAGATTTTCATCGGCAGCAAGTTTGGCCAATCGTGTTTGGCAGGTTTCGCAGACTTCCAAATGAGATTCAAGATCTCGCAGTTGACCTACATTGCAATCGTCGTGCAATAGTTCCTCAAGCGCGAGTTCGTTGCAGGGTTGGTGGTTCATGATTGGTTCCTTTTGTTCAAAGGATTTTTTCGGTCGTCCAACATTTGATCGACCGAAATTGATTCGCTGACTGTTGCGGTGTCGTGATCCGAATGAAGAAGCACTCTTTGTTTCAGTTTGGCCATGACACGGCTTCGAGCGATGTAGACGGCACCCTTTGAAATTCCAAGTTCAATGGCAACTTGTTCAGCCGATTGATTCTCGACCGCCGTCAGCCAAAAAGCTTGCCAAGTTTTCGCTTGGAATGAGTTACGAACTTTTTCAGCCGCCCAGGCGAATACTTGACGTTCGTGTTCGAGGTCGAAGAGTTCCGTCTCGGCTGAATTTCCGTCAGCGACATGAGTGAGATCGTCAATCAATTCGTCGTCACCCGTTAAAGGCCGACGGTTGTTCGAACGCATAAAATCGACGACAAGATTTCGCGTGATGCGGCTGATCCAACCTCGAAAACTGCCTCGATTCGGATTCGCGTCCCAACTGTTGATCGCTTTGGCGATGCGGGTCATAACCTCTTGCGTCGTGTCGAGAGCGTCGGCTTCTTGGAGGCCTTTGGTGCGAGCCAGTCGAAACACCAAGGGTTGGTAAATCTCGACGAATTCCTGCCAAGCCGCCGCGTCATCGGGGTGACGCAATCGCAAGATTAGGCTTAGCCGGGTTTTAGGTTGATCGCTCATAAATGCAAACTCTCCACAAGTCTACACGGTTGTGTTTCAGCGATCTTTCACAAAAAAGAGAAGTTTTTTTAAACGCCATGACGGATCCTTCGTGGTTAAGGATCTTTAACAACTTTCACGTCGGCAAGATTGAAATTTGACGATTCAAATTGCCAGTGGTCTATTAAAGCTTGTTTTTAAGATCAGCCGCAGTGCGTTAGCACCCGGTTCAGTCTCGTAAAACCGGACGCTAACGTGGCTACTAGGTTTTGACACCCTAGGCTTTAGGACTGACAAACCACGAGATCGATAGTCGTTGATTGCTCCGCAATCATAACGCGAACCGCATTTCGATTTTCTATCATTAGAGATCGATGAATCTTTTGGAAGATCCGTTCCTGACCACAGGAATTTGCAACGAGTATCACGGCTGCTTTTTTGGTCTAAATCTTCACAAAAAAAGGCAAGCGAAAACGAATCGCTTGCCTTTGTGTTTCTATCTGATTCACACATGCGTGAACCGTGGATTCAACTTTTCTAACGCAAGATTTTAACGTTCGAGCCTTCGGTCAAAATTGCAAAAACATCTTTCGCGTCTTTGGCATTAAGTCCGATACAACCTCGATGTCCGTCGGATACCGAATCGCCAACCGCGTGAATGCAAAGCTTACCAGACAAGCCAATCCAGTCGGGACCATAACCATTTTCAGATGTCCCAGGCGGATAGTCATTGCCTTCCGCGTCACGCCAGTTGTGGCCTTCGGCTGATTTTACCAACACTTGATAGCTTCCTGGTTGAGGTGTCCCAGAGATGCCCATTCGAACTCGAAATCGACCGGCATAAAGATCGTCAAGGAACAAAGTCATTACGTTTTGCTCAGTATCGATCTCGGCGTTAAAAGGGCCTTGAACCATTTTCAATTGGGTTCCCGGCGGAACCACCGCAGGGTTAGGAATCTTTTTGCGGTTGATGTTGTAGATCAATTGTCCAGGCACTCGCCAGCGTTTGCCAATGTCCACCAATGATTCGTTCGCCACGGTGTAAGGCATCGGTTGCAAATGATGTTCGTCTGAAAAAATGACTTTGCCTGCCAAACTATCAAGCCAAGGAATCAGCCGCTGACGCTGCGGGCCTGTCAAATCGTTTGATCGGTAATATCGAGAAAGCAACCGAAGCGCGTCGCGAAACTTTTTTTCGTTCGAGAGTTTTTCGACCTGTGGCCAAGCAGATTGTAAATCGAGATGAGCGGTGACTTGTGAATCAGCGTGTACGACAGATCCGCGTTTGCTTGATTCATCAGTCGCAAGCTTGTTGAATGAAGAGTCATTGTTTGGGATCGGCTGCGAGCTGAAATCATTGGAGTCGGCTGCGAAATCGTTAGAGTTATTTGGTGCGGTTGAAATTGGCTGAGTCGGTTCTGGAGTTCCGAACGAACCACCGCCAGCAAACTGATTTTGAGCCGGTTGGCTTTGCCCTAGCGCCGCAATTAGACCTTCGTCGCGCGCGATTGGATTTGTCGGAACTGGTTTGGCTGAGAAATCGTTGCCGCCAAGGTCTTTAATTGGAGGAATTTGGAGTTCTCGTGGACTCGAATTTGTTGGGGCGAATTGATTTGCGGCTTGTTGTGAAAAATTTTGAGCAGCCTCTTTTAATGGTGCGGCACTGTCTTTAATCGTTCGTCCCATATCAGCCGCAAAATCCGTGGCCAACTGTTTCGATTTGGAAAGGTCAGGAAGGTTCGCCTTTGGAAGTTTACCTTGAGGCAACATCATTTCTGGCATGTCAATTTTTGGCATGTCGATCGATGGCATCGCAGAACCGACTGAATCGACTTTCGATTTCACGGCATCCATCGAGTTCGCAGCCAACTGCTTAACGTCATCTAATCCGCCAGATAAATCAAAGGCCGGGACCATCGATTCGGAATTGTCATCAGAATCTTTATTTGATGAAGCTTGATAAAACAGAAACGAAAGACCAAGAAGTCCAACGGCGATGACGGTGTTTTTGATTGAATGCATCTCAATTCCTCAAGCTTGCTGCAATTTGATGGGTCGCTTTTTCAACTTCACGATGGTTTCCAGGCGAAGTCAATTTCGTGATCGGTTATGATTCAGGTATGGATGAAGACGACTACACAATCGACTGCCCGCACTGTGGTGCCGAAATTTACGACGAAGCCCAGCAGTGTCCGAGTTGCAGTCAATACATTTCGGCGGCCGATTTCAAAAAGCCAGTTCCAAAATGGGTGTTCGTCATCATCGCGCTGACCATTCTGTCGTTTCTCTTGCCAACAATTTTGACGGCGTTGAGAAGTTTTTCAGGCCAGTGATTCAGAATCGCCGAGACGTTAGCAGGAGAGAAGCATCGATGCGATATCTTTCGCAGATGCTAGCGATTACAGACTGTGCGAAATTGGCCACACGATTGGTCAACGCCAGGAGGCAAGGCCGAGCCGGAGCGAGGTCGTTCGACTCACCTTGAGAAGCTAGAACTCTGCATGAGTTTCCAACTGCAAGGTTTGAAGTCGCCGGTAGAGTCGATGAAGATACCCGACTCGGTTTCGAGGAACGTTTAGATATCGAAAAACGTTAAGATTTCGGAGAAATCAACGACTATCGATAGTCGTTGATCACTCCGTGGTCAAAACGAGCAGAGCGCTCGACTACAACATTCGTTTTCAGCAAAGCGGGGCGAAACGGTTACTGCAAGCACACGCTGCTTGGCGAAGAAATCAAACGACTATTTCCAAGTCAAAGCCTTCATCTCTTTCAAAGCCCGAATAAACAATTGATCACCGACGACGGTCAAATGTGCCCAAGCAGGTTGGTCGGTGATTTTTCGTTGGTCGATCAACTCGAACTTTTCAGGATTCACCCGAATCAACAACAGGTCTCCCCGTTCGTCGAGAGCGAGAATTTTGTCGCCATTGGCAACCATACTCCAATACTTGCCAAACGTTTCAGTCTTCCACTTCGTCTCGCCATTTCGAAGGTCAATACAAGTGAATCGCTGGTTTCGCAAGTGGAGATAAACATGGTCGCCGATCACGATTGGAGATGACATGTAAGCAGTCGACGGATTTTTCCAAGCCTCTGTCGCCGTCGCTGAATCCGATTCCATGGAGACATTGAAGAGCTGAGAAGTTCCGCCGTAGGCACTTGTGAAAACAGAGTCTTTGTAAACGGTGGGAGTCAGAATGTTCATGCCGCGAAACGAAGCGATCTCTTTCGACCACAGGACTTTACCCGATTCAGGATCGACGCCCGTTAAATCTTTTCGTGTTTGAACGAGAAGTTGTTGCTTGCCCGCAACTTTTGCCATGAAGGGAGATGAGAAAGCACTTCCGTTCATTCCACCTTTATCAACCAAAGTTCGCCAGACAAGCTCGCCGTTGGATTTATTCAGTTTGCAGAATCCCGCGCCCGCTTGGACGTAAACGAATTTGTCATCCACAAGCGGCGAACAGACAAAACCAAAATTTGGCAGGTTCGTTCCGAACTGCTGGACGAAATCGACTTTCCAAACTTCACTGCCGTTACTCGCGTCCAAGCAAACCAGTACATCTCTCATTCCTGCGACATACAATCGTTCGCCATCGAAGGCCGGTGTCGAACGAATCCAGTCACCGTTTGCTTTCGCGAAAAAGGGTACTTTCATCGCACCCTCCCAGGAAGACTCCCATTTTTGCTCACCCGTTTTTCGGTCAAGCGCCCGAACGACTTCGTTTTTCGCGTCTGCTGTTTCTGTCGTGAAGACCAAATCTTTCGAGACGATTGGGCCAGAGTAACTCGGCCCCAAAGGTCGATTCCAAATCTCCTTCAACGATTCACCCTGCAATGATTCCGGCCATGGAGTGGCGTTGGTAAGTCGGCCATCTCGGTTTGGTCCTCGCCACTGCGCCCAAGGCAAAGTCTTCTCTTCGCTTGCCGTTTTTGGGCTAGCTGACGGCTGTTCAGCCTGAATCGTCTGCCCCACTGCGATGCCTTGAAAGCCAAGCATCACAAGCGAGAAAAAACAAGCAGCAACCATCACGCGATTTAGGGCAGAATTTAGAGTCACGTTACGTCCTTGGAATTAGTTTTCAATTTGTTTGGAAAGCACGACAGTGCAGACAGATGCAACAGAACAGTTGTCGGACTCGATTAAGTTTGGTTGCCGGAAGTCATCGTGCGAGAAAACGATTCCAAGTGCTTCATTGTGTCACAAAATGCAGAGTAGTTCACTTTGCGACGCAGTTCTGCGGTTAGAGCACGACCGCCAACCACCAATGCGATTTTGTTTTCAACGCATTTGTCCGAAAGCAATTTGAATTCGCGAACAAAAGCTTCTTCGTCTTTGACGAATGAAATGCTCAGCCAAACAAGATTTGGCTTGAGGTGGTCGATGGCTGCGAGGAAAGACTCGGCAGGTATCGAGCAGCCTAACAAATGGGCGTTGAATCCTAAATCACGCAGGACTAGCTCTCCCATGGTCACCGGAATTTGATAGATGTCATCCGAAAGCGTGCCGCCGATTGCCGTCAGTCCCGAAGCCGGATTCGATTGAAGCTTTCGCATCTCGATGATGCTGCGAATACAAATTTCGCAGCTTCGTCGCTCTTGATAAATTTCTGCATCATCGCATTCCCAGCGTTGGCCCATCTCATGAAAGACGGGTGCAACGACCGAATCAAAAATCTCGCTTAGCGGGTGCTTCGCAAGATAAAGTCCGTTGAGCAGCTCTTGGAATTTCTGCTCGTCTCCAGCAGTCAGCGCCGCAACGCACGGAGCAATTGCAGATTCAATTTGCTTTGGCTGAAAGTCCACAGGCTCAAGTCCAAGCGATTCAGGAGCAACCAAGTTGTGTCCCGATCGGCGGATGAATTCGACAACGTCGGCACTTCGCATTCGGCGATGCCCTCCGCCGGATCGTGCCGTGTTGATCATTCCCTTGTCGCACCATCGTTTCACAGACGATTCGCTGACGCCCAGGGCCTTGGATACCTGTTTGGGTGAAAACAAAGTTTCTTGAGTTTGCATGATTTCCTCTCCGCTCAAGCGGCCTGTCGAATACCGTATGAACGTTATGAACGATTTGTTGACGTTATGCAATTGAAACCGCATGGAATTCGAGCGATTAACTCAACAAAATAACGTAACACTTGTGTTGCCTCGACAAATTACCTACGGTTTAAGGAAAACGTCCAGTGAACGTTTTTCGACTGTCTTGAACGTTTTTTGGGATCCGCTTGAATTCGCTTGGGTAAACGGCAATGACCGCGACGCTAAACCATCAAGAATCTCCAACGCACAAAAACGCCATCCCACGCGAGTTTGTGGTCGAGGTTTTCTATGACCAAGACTGCCCGCTGTGCCGTCGAGAAATCGACTTTTTGAAGCGTCGCGATACGAAAAAGCTGATCGAATTCACGGACATCCATAAGCTCGACTTTGCGACTTTCTCTGAGAAGACTCACGATGAATTGATGGCCGAGATTCATGGCCGACTGCCTGATGGAACCTGGATCATCGGCGTTGAGGTTTTTCGGCGGTTGTACGACGCGATTGGTTGGACATGGATTGTTTCAATCACCCGCTGGCCAATCATTCGGCAACTCCTTGATTTCGGTTACAAGTTTTTTGCCAAATGGCGACTTCCGTTGACCGGTCGTCGTTGCAATGAGTCATGCGAGGTAAACTCGCCATGAAGATCGCAATCATCGGCTCAGGAATTTCGGGTTTGGTCGCGGCCTACCATTTGCAGCATGAGCATGACGTCACCGTTTTCGAAGCCAACGACTATATCGGCGGTCACACAAACACTGCGTCCGCAGAAGTCGATGGAGAATCGTATGCAGTGGATACCGGGTTTATTGTCTTCAACGATTGGACCTATCCGAACTTCATTCAGTTGCTTGACGAGTTGAAAGTCGAATCTCAACCGACGGAGATGAGCTTCAGCGTTCACGATGAGAAGACAGGACTCGAATACAACGGCCATTCGCTCAACACGCTTTTCGCACAGCGTCGAAACTTCTTTCGGCCAAAGTTTTATCGCATGGTCGCTGACATTTTGCGTTTCAATCGCCAAGCCAAATCAATTGAGTTTGATGTCGAGCTTGGAAGCAATGATCCGATGACCGTCGGTGAATTTCTCAAACGCTACAAATATTCGGCCGAGTTTCAAAACTACTATTTGCTACCAATGGGTGCCGCGATCTGGTCATGCCCGACCGGCGTGTTCGCTGAATTTCCAATTCGCTTTATCGCAGAATTCTACAAGAATCATGGTCTTCTCAATGTCGGCGATCGACCAACCTGGCGTGTGATCAAAGGCGGATCCCAAACTTATGTGCGGGCTCTAATCCGCGGATTTGAAGATCGAATTCGACTCAACTCACCGGTCCTAAAAGTCCAACGGACTAAGCAATCGGTCCAAGTCTCAACAGCCGAATCAAATGAGCAATTCGACCACGTAATCTTCGCTTGCCACAGCGATCAAGCGCTTCGAATTATCGGTTCCGATTCGACGAAGGTTGAGCAAGAAGTGCTGTCCGAATTTCCGTACAGTCGCAATACGGCCGTGTTGCATACCGACACAAAAATGCTGCCGAAACGTCGGCTGGCGTGGGCAAGTTGGAACTACCGGATCAAACAAGAAGACCGAGCACTCGCAGGCGTCACCTACAACATGAGTCTGCTACAGCAGATCGAATCGCCGCACACTTTCTGCGTCACGCTCAATGGCGATGAAGAGATTGACCCAACAAAAATCTTGCAAAGGTATGTTTACCATCATCCGGTTTTTACTTTGAATCGCGCCGCGGCTCAGGCACGGCATTCAGAGTTGCTCAACTCCAATCGAACTTCGTTCTGCGGAGCCTATTGGGGGAATGGGTTTCACGAAGACGGTGTCGTGAGCGCTCTCGCAGTTGTAAGGTCTTTAACCCAAGGACAATCAGGTCAGTCGCTTTCTGCCAACGAATTTGAGAGAATCGGTGGATGAAAACGAAAGATCAAAACTTGAGTAGCTGCATCTACGAGGGAACGATTCGCCATCGTCGCTTCACAGCAGCCAATCATGAATTCTTGTACCGAGTTTTCATGATGTACGTCGATCTTGATGAAATGACGACGGCATTCGATCGTTTCTGGTTTTGGTCCGCTGCGAAACGCAATATCGCTTGGTTTCGCCGCTCAGACTATTTGGGCTCGGCGTCGAACTCGCTTGTTGATTCGGTCAAAGCCGAAGTTCAAACGCGGTTTGGTGTGATGCCGTCTGGACCAATTCGCTTGTTGACCAACTTTCGCTACTTTGGATTCTCCATCAACCCCATCAGCATTTACTATTGTTTCAATCGAGACGAGCAAGTTGATTTTGTCGTCACCGAAGTCACCAACACGCCTTGGGGCGAAAAACAGATTTACGTTCTCGACGCACGAGAACAGTCTGGAAATTCTCGATTGCAATTGCAAGTTGAAAAAGCGATGCACGTTTCGCCGTTTTTGGAAATGGACTACCAGTATCAGTTTCAAATGAATTCTCCCGATAAAAACTTGTCTGTTCACATCGAAAACCATCCAGTTTCGAATTCGACAGAATCAGATTTACGACCCGCCTTCGATGCCACCCTTCTGATGAAACGGAAGCGTCTCACGAGCTTCAATCTCGCGAGCGTTCTTTGCCGTTTTCCCCTGATGACGTTTCGTGTATTCGCTAAAATTCATTGGCAAGCGTTACGACTGTGGCTCAAGGGTGTCAAAGTTCAGCCGCATCCCGGTGAGAAACGCGAGACTGTTTCGATTGATGCATCGAGATACGTGAACCAACCTTCGATGCGAACGGTTCACTCTCAAGTCAAGACACCAAACTACAGCAGCAAGAAAATCCATGAATGTACTTAACTCAACCCACGCCGAGACCACGAAATTGAGTCTGCGTGATCGTTGGGCGAAAAAGCGTTTTGATCGATTGGCCCGTGGTGTCACCAAAGGTTCCGTCGTGGTGCTTGGTTGCGACGGACCGGAGCAGTTCGGTGTCGATGATGATCTTTCAGCCGCAGTAACCATCAAAAACAACCGGTTCTACCGCAGGGCTTTGATGGGACCGCTTTCGTTGGCAGAATCCTTTATCGAAGGCGATTGGGTTTGTAACGACTTGACATCGTTGATCAAAATTTTTCTTCGAAATCGAGATGCAATTGACCAATCGACTCATTGGCGTGTTCGTTTGGCCAGTTTTGGCTATCGGGTCTTTCATTGGCTCCATGCCAACACCCGACGTGGAAGTCTCAAAAACATTGCGGCGCATTATGATTTGGGTAATGACTTTTATCAGTTGTGGCTCGATGAGACGATGGCGTATTCGAGCGGTGTGTTCCTCGATCAAAATCAAACGATGGAAGAAGCTTCGATCGAAAAATTTGATCGCATCTGCCGCAAGCTAGACCTGAAAACCGATGACCAGCTTTTAGAAATTGGAACCGGATTTGGTGGCTTCGCGCTTCATGCTGCTCAAAATTTTGGCTGCAACGTGACGACAACGACCATCTCTAAAGAACAACACGATCTCGCAAGAAAAAGATTTGGGGAAAGCCAAGTCGAGAATCGAATCAACTTACTACAAGAAGACTATCGTGATCTAACGGGAACGTATGACAAGCTCGTTTCCATCGAGATGATTGAAGCGGTTGGGCATCAATTCTTGGATGAATATTTTCACAAATGCAGCAGTCTGCTTCGCGATGACGGTTCCATGGTCCTGCAGGCAATTGTGATGCCTGAACGTCGTTACCGGCAGTATCACAAATCAGTGGACTTTATTCAAAGATATGTTTTCCCAGGCGGAAGTTTGCCTTCCCTCGCAGCGATGCTCGAATCAGCAGGTCGAACCACCGACCTTCGTTTTGTCCACGCCGAAGATATGGCTCCTCATTACGCGGAAACGCTGAAGCGATGGCGGATATCATTTCATTCGAAGTTAGATCAAATCCGAGACCAAGGCTATTCAGAACGCCTCATCCGACTTTGGACTTACTACCTTAGTTATTGCGAGGCAGCGTTTGCCGAAAGGCAAATCGGCGTGTTGCAAGTTCAATTTGACAAACCAGGTCGTCAACATGATCCGGTAAAAATCGGTGATCGTGCTTCGAACACAACGAGTGGATCTAGCAATTGCGAGCCGTCTCAGAATTCGTCAATGAACAATCGTGAAGAGAGCGTTGCATTGTGAGTCTGACGTCGACACTTCTGATTAACTTTGGTGTCTTGTTGGCGCTGATGCTATTGATGTGGATTGTCAGCCTCCTGCGACGCGACGTAAGTATCGTTGATTCGTTTTGGGGTTTCGGATTTGTGGTGGTCGCTTGGCTGACAACGATTTTTCACTGGCCAATCTCAACGCCGGCGTTGTTGATCACGGTGCTCGTGACGATTTGGGGCCTGCGACTGTCGGGATTTCTATTTTGGCGCAAACTTGGTGAATCAGAAGATCCGCGGTATGGAGCGATGCGAGAAAAGCATGGTGACAAATTTTGGTGGGTCAGTTTGTTGACTGTATTTGGTTTGCAAGGAATCCTGATTTGGTTCATCTCATTGCCAGTCCAAGTCGCCCCAGTCAGCGAGCAGGGACTCAATGGCTGGCATTTTCTTGGGCTAACCTTGTGGTCGATTGGATTTTTCTTTGAGTCGGTCGGCGACTATCAACTTGCGAAATTCAAAGCAGACGAAAGCAACAAAGGGAAGGTGTTGGACTCCGGTTTGTGGCGCTACACTCGTCATCCCAATTACTTTGGTGACTTCTGCGTTTGGTGGGGGATCTATCTCTTGTCGGTTGGAAGCGGTGGGGCGTGGACGGTTCTTAGTCCTGTCTTGATTGCTTTCTTGCTGCTGAAAGTTTCCGGCGTGACTATGCTGGAAAAAGATATTTCCAATCGACGACCGAAATACGAATCCTACAAGAAGCGGACAAACGCTTTCTTCCCTTGGTTTCCCGTCGATGAATCTTAGTCGTGACAGTCATTCATTAACGTTGCGGCCACTTGTCAGTTGGAAACGTATTACGTCTGAGAGCTTGCTTGTTGGATCGAATCGGCATTGTTCTCAGTGATCTTTCGGCAAATGTTTCGAAGCATCCCGCCGAATACGAATTGGTGAATTGGAACAAGCGTGTACCAGTAGACCAATCCAAATAAGCCAACCGGATCAAACTCAGCAGTTTGTCGAACCGTCGCCACGCCATCCACTTCGTTGACTTCAAACTCAAGCCAAGCTCGGCCAGGCACTTTCATTTCCGCACTCAGGCGAAGAATCTTGTTGTCTTCGAATTTTTCAACTCGCCAAAAATCGAGCGTGTCACCCACTCGCAACTGATCTGGATGTCGTCGTCCGCGCCGAACACCGACACCGCCAACTAACAAATCCATAAAGCCCCGAATCTGCCACAGCCATGTTCCATAGTACCAACCCGTCTGCCCGCCTATTCGCCGGATGACTGCGAAAGCTTCCTCGGCAGTTGCGTTGAGTTGTTGGGTTCGCGAGTCGACCAGCCTCGAGCCGAATCGAGTTCCTCCCCAGTTTTTCGTTTCGCCGCCGGATGAAAAAGCATCGGACCATCGGGTTTCGGCGAACTCTTTGTCTTCGTGAATCAACGCTCTCGCGATTGCTTCTTCAGTATTTCTCGGACGGATGGAAAAGTGTTTATGCGATACATTGTTGGACACCAAAGTCGGATTTCGAAGGCTCTCAACAAGCTTTCGCCCAACTCGTGAATAAAGCGGCGTCACAAGGCCCAGCCAAAGACTCGAAAGAAACGGAGTTAGCAGCGGAACGGGAATCATGAATCGTCGGAGACCACGTTGTCGAGCATACGCGTGCATAATCTCCCCGTAGGAGATCTGATCGGGACCGCCAATTTCAAACACGCTGCTCGTTTCCATCGGGAGTTGCAAAGCTTCGGTCAGGTATTCCAAAACGTCTTCAATGGCAATCGGCTGGGCTTTGACCCGCACCCATTTCGGACAAATCATGACCGGCAAACGCTCGACGAGCGCCCGAATCATTTCGAAAGACAGGCTTCCAGATCCAATGATGATCGACGCGCGAAACTCGATCACATTGGCGTTTGATGATCGTAGGATATCACCAATTTCTTGGCGACTGCGCAAGTGTTTTGATAGATTGTGGTCTGGGTTTCCAAGGCCGCCAAGATAGATGATTCGCTTGACGCCATTCTCGCTGCACGCCGCCGCAAAGTTTTCTGCCGCCTCTCGATCCGTTTTCTCAAAATCTTCACTCGAACCCATCGAATGGATTAAGTAGTACGCAGTATCGATTCCCTTTAGCGCCGCCGACAGAGAATCCTTCTTCAAGACGTCGCCAACGACCATTTCAACGCCACGAATTGACCCGACTGAATTGTCAGGTCGACGGGACATGCAACGAACCCTGCGTCCGCTAGCCAAAAGTTTCGGTAACAAACGTCCACCTACGTAACCTGTGGCTCCGGTGAGAAGAATAGACTGGTTTTGTTCTTCCGTTTTCAACAGTTCACCAATCGACAAATGACAACTCAATCAGCGAAAACACACTAATATCAACGCTCGACAAGTCTGGGCTCGGATGTCTGAGGGTAACCGAAAAACGGTCAATCGAATAACGGTCAAAACGGAAGGGTTTGCCGTCTAAGTGAAGCGTTCGGAGGTTTGTGACGATTCGAGGAAAGCTGTGTAGATGAAGGGAGACTCCAGCGGCTTTTTCAACCTGGCAGCGGATTTTGTGTTTGGTTTGGAAACGTGTTGGTTCTAGATTTCTACTTGTTGCACGATCAGAAGTTTGGACTCTGTCGCTTCGCTCGGACCGACGCTCGTTCACGGAGTGAACGGCCACAATCGGTTACTCAACCGAAATGCGAGAATGAGGTTGATGTGAGAACAAATTTGGTTTGGGCCTAATGTTGGATGCAATAAGAGAATCAAGGTGAATCAGATTGGGACATGCTCATTGTGGCATTTCACTCCGTGAAATAGCGCCAACCTGATGCGAAGCGAAGGTTGCGATTCAGCTTAGTTCATTGACCAAATGGTGTAATTCAAAAACGAGGCGAACGAAACCCAGAGCAAATACGGGACAAGCAGGTAGGCTGCTAGTTTCGAGTGTCTGAAAAACACTGCGATGGTCATCACGATTGAAACCCAAAGCAAAATTACTTCGGCAAACGCCCATCCCGGCTGCTGCATCCCAAAAAAGATGAGTGACCACAGAAGGTTGAGAACGAGTTGAATGGCAAAGATCACCAACGCAAATTTCGCATTCGCCAGTCCTGATTTTTTCCAGACGAGCCAGACGGAAACTGCCATCATCAAGTAGAGCGTTGACCAAACAGGTCCGAAGATCCAATTCGGTGGATTCCAAGTTGGCTTGTTGATCCCAGCGTACCAACCTTCGATGCTTGACGTTGTTGCGAATCCGCCGATCGCTGCTGCGGAGAAACAAACAACAATGGAAACGATCAAGCCAACCAAAAGCGTTGCCGTCGATTTTTGCGGAGCGTCAGGGGTCATTGGAATCAAGCGTTAGAACGCTGGCGGTTGGAACTGTTGAGTCGAATCGGAATTTACCAGCGTGGTTCTCTATTGAAACGATTTCAACTAAAGCTTATTCGACTGCCGCAACAACCGGAAGTCGCTTGCGATCGGAAACAACGACGCCACCTGGCTGCTCAATTGTGATTGCAAACAAGGTCGCCTTGCTGACTCTGATTTTTGGGTCAATCACGACTATCGTTTCATCAGATGAACTCGAAATGTCAAACACTCCTCCATCAACCGGATACTTTTCGTCTCGGTCTTTGTCAAAAATCCACAGTTGATACTGTTCAACATTCGGGTCGTTCTTAGTCAGTCCTTTGAACGTCATGAATCCAGTTTGGTCTTTGTCGCTCCAACTGACATTCCCTTCGACGCCTTCACCAATTGGCTGACCGCTGGAACTCCAGTCAATTCGAACTATATCGCTTGGCGGTTGCCCGACAAACTGTTCATAACGTTGAGCAACGCTCAGCGATTGCTCGTCAGTTTTCCCAAACCAGACAAACGCCGCCACGAGCAAACTGGCTGCAATGACCAACGCTGAAATGACGTCGCGTCGAGAGATGCTCCCTGGTGATTTTTGCGGAAGCGAAACAATTGCCTTGTTCGGATCGTCTGGACCAAAAAAGTTCGCAGCCGAATCGATGGCCGACTTGCGAATTCGGTCCGGCAACAACTCGCTTTGTTCAGACGCTACAGCCGCATCGATGGCAGCGGCAGTCAAATCGAAAGAATTGTCGTCTTCAATTCCAAGTGATCGCATGAGTTGGTCGAGCTCAGCCGCTTCATCCGTCGACAATCCAGTTGTCGCTCGATCGACTAACAAAATTTCCAAGCGTTCAAGTTTGGAGAGTGCTGGGTCGTTCATTGTGCACCTCCACTGATGTCTATCGACGAAAATCCAATCCGATCTCTGAGTTTCGAGATCCCGCGTCGAATGTGTGTTTTGACTGTTCCCAGCGGCGCGCCGGTCACGTTCGCAATTTGTGAGTGCGTCAGTCCGTCGAAAACTGAAAGCTTGATCGCCTGGCTTTCCGCGTCAGGAAGCTCGTTGAGAAACTTGGATGCAATTTTTGCTTCTTCGGCAAGCTCCGCAGAGTCAGTCGCAGATTTTGAACTGGAAACGATCTTATCGACCTCAACTGAGTTATCAGTTTCAAGATTGCGTTTGCGACTCCGATCAATCAAACGGCGTCGTGCAACCATACGGGTAAAGGTTGCCTCCGATGATACGCTCGGCTTGAATGAGTGACAACTTTTCCATAGATCAAGAAAAATTTCTTGAACTGCGTCTTCCGCATCAGCTTCCGTCGTCGTAAATCGACGTGCGATGGACCAAACGAGACCACCGTAGCGATCAATGAAGTCGCCGACCGCGGACTTATCGCCTTTCGCGATTCGCTCAAGATATGTTTGGTCGTCGATCAAGTGAAACACCCTCAAACAATATTCTCTGGCTGAGTTGGAAAAAACTTGAGCGGAAATCAACCATAAAAAATAGAACCCACCCGAGCTTGGGTGGGTTCTACCTCAAAACTCGCGCTTACTTTTTCTCTGGTGGAAGAATCACAGCGTCGATGACGTGGATGACTCCGTTTGAACAACCGATGTCGGCTTTAACAACGTTGGCACCGTTGATTGTGAGACCGATCTTGGCTTTTGAGCCTTCAAGGGTTGAGACTTCCATTGCCTTAAGAACGTCACCCGCCATCACCTTGCCGCTGACAACGTGATATTTGAGGATCGCAGCCAATTTGTCTTTGTTTTCTGGCTTAAGTAGTGTTTCGACGGTGCCTTCAGGTAGTTTTTTGAAAGCTTCGTCTGTTGGAGCGAACACTGTGAACGGCCCGTCGCCTTTGAGAGCGTCGACAAGACCAGCGGCCTTGACGGCGGCAACCAACGTATTGAATGAACCAGCTCCGACTGCTGTGTCGACGATGTCTTTTTCTTGTGGGTGGGCAATTGTTGTTGAAACCGTTGTGTAGACGGTCGTCATCTGCTTGTGCTTGGCCGAGTTAGGGCAGTTTTGCGCGTCAACTTGTGAGTTTGATGCAAAGACCATTGCTGAACAGATTAGGGCGGCAAGTAAAGTTTTCATTTGATTTTCCGTGTTTCGCGTTTGTGTACAGTAAGTTCGACCGGCCAAATTGCTTTCTCTAGGTCGGTCAATAACGTAGCGGAGTATCGACTCCGGACTGTTATTCGTAGACAGATGCGATTTGGATTCAAAAAAGTTGAAAAACTTTTGATTGCTCAAAACCGAATAGTCGCTGATCGCTCCGCGGTCAGAGCGGAAGAATGAAGAGTCTCAACCCTAATTCTCTAGCGGAATCGCTTTGATGGCTAAGGCGATTGGCTGAGGTGATATTTCAGGTTCAGGTTCTGTCCACGAATCGCACGAATCAAACGAATCTGTACGCGCAAGCAACGAAGCAAAGGTCAGCCTTTAATATGCCAGCCCTCAACTTCACACCTAACGGTCGAGGTCATCAAGGTACTTTTTTGCGTTGGCTAAATGCGTTTTTCGTTTTTGAGAATCCATCTTTTTGACCGCGCTACACATCATCGCCCAGCGAGGATTCTTGGAT